>NZ_DXLC01000082.1:0-7765 GCF_019414905.1 Streptococcus sp.
TCAATCATATTAACCCACTCGCCAGTTGCTGCGTTGAAGCCTGTACCAACTTCAGCATTTTTCAAACGATCGATAACGATAGATCCTTCAAATCCTGCATTGTGGGCAATTTGACGAACAGGTTCTTCCAAGGCACGGAGAACAATATTGCGCCCTGTCGCTTCATCTCCTGTCAATTCCAAATCAGCCACGGCTGGGATAACATTTACAAGGGCTGTTCCACCACCTGCAACGATACCTTCTTCAACGGCTGCACGAGTAGCATTGAGGGCATCTTCAATGCGGAGTTTCATTTCTTTCAACTCAGTCTCAGTTGCAGCTCCGACCTTGATGACTGCAACACCACCTGACAATTTTGCCAAGCGTTCTTGCAATTTTTCACGGTCAAACTCAGAAGTTGTGGTTTCGATTTGAGACTTGATAACTGCAACACGGTGAGAAATCGCTTCAGGATTTCCAGCACCTTCTACGATAACCGTGCTATCTTTGTCCACGGTCACTCTCGCTGCTTGACCAAGAGCTTCAATTGTCGCATCTTTCAACTCAAGACCAAGGTCTTCTGTGATAACTGTTCCGCCTGTCAAGATGGCAATGTCTTCTAGCATGGCTTTGCGACGGTCACCAAAACCAGGTGCCTTAACTGCTACTACGTTGAAGGTTCCACGAATCTTGTTCAAAACAAGAGTTGGAAGAGCTTCGCCATCCACATCATCCGCAATAATCAAGAGTGGACGATTGCTTTGGAGAATGCTTTCCAAAAGTGGCAAGATTTCTTGGATATTGGAAATTTTCTTGTCGGTAATCAAGATGTATGGATTTTCAAGGTCAGCCACCATTTTTTCGCTATCTGTTACCATGTACTGTGAAAGATAACCACGGTCAAACTGCATTCCTTCCACAACTTCAAGTTCTGTTTCCATACCACGTGACTCTTCGATGGTAATGACTCCGTCTTTACCAACTTTTTCCATGGCTTCAGAAATGTATTCACCGACTTTTTCAGAACGAGAAGATACGGCAGCAACCTGAGCGATGGCTTCTTTATTAGCAACAGGGATTGCATTGTTTTTCAAGGCTTCAACTGCTGCAGCAACTGCTGTTTCAATCCCACGACGAATGCCGATTGGATTGGCACCTGCTGTGACATTTTTGATTCCTTCGCGGACAATTGCTTGGGTCAATACAGTTGCAGTTGTCGTTCCGTCACCTGCAATATCATTTGTTTTAGAAGCTACTTCTGATACCAATTTGGCACCCATATTTTCAAAATGGTCTTCCAATTCGATTTCTTTGGCAATAGTTACACCGTCATTGGTGATGAGTGGTGAACCAAATGATTTTTCAAGAACAACATTGCGGCCTTTTGGTCCCAAGGTTACTTTAACAGTGTCTGCAAGGATATCGACACCACGGACCATAGCTGAACGAGCATCTGATGAAAATTTAATTTCTTTTGACATACTTACTTTCTCCTTCTATTCTTCAATGATTGCCAAGATATTAGCTTCACCTACGATGATGTACTTTTCATCGCCATCTTTGACATCAAGACCTGCGTGAGCTTCAACTAAGACACGGTCTCCAGCTTTAACACTTGGAGCAACCAAGTCACCGTTCAAGGTACGAACACCTTGTCCAGTAGCTACAACTTTGGCTGTTTTTGTTTTTTCTTGGGCTGAGCCTGCAAGGACAAAACCTCCAACAGTTTGTTCTTTTTCTTCTACTTTTAAGACCACACGGTCCCCTAATGGTTTCAACATCTGATTTCCTCCATAATGAGATAGATAGTATTAGCACTCTTTATACCTGAGTGCTAATTCATAGTTCTATTGTATCACTTGGTCAGAAATAGTCAAGAAAAAAGTCTGACTTTCTAAACATAAAAAAGCCTAAGATCGACTCAGGCTCTTCCATGCTTAAAATGGCAATTCCTCCTCTTCCAAGACTAGGTCTTCCAAGTCTTGGCCTGCATTATTTTCACGCATGGCACGTTGGGCACGACTTTCCAAGAGTTGGAATCCAGTAACAAGTACTTCAGTCACATAGTTCATCTGACCATTTTTCTCAAAGCGACGGTTACGTAATTCTCCATCCACTGAAATGAGACTACCTTTAGTTGCGTAGCTTGCCAAGCTTTCTGCTAGTCTGCCCCATAGGACCATATTGACAAAATCAGCTTCACGTTCACCGTTTTGGTCTTTGTAACGACGGTTCACAGCGATAGTTGCACGCGCTACTGACTTGTCATTGTTGGTTTTATGCAATTCTGGTGCTGCAACGATTCTTCCAATAAGAATAACTTTATTATACATATTTTTTCCTCCTACTTATCTATTCGTAGGAAATCAAAAAAAAGTTACAGAAATTTGTAACTTTTCAAGGAAATTTTTTACTTTTTATGAACCATAAATCCTGTCGCCTGTTGATTTGCCATAATGGTCATATCTGTAATCTGAACACGACGAGGTTGACTGGTCACATAGACTACTGTGTCTGCAATATCCTGAGCTTGCAAGGCTTCGATTCCTTGGTAAACGGACGCAGCCCGCTCTTTATCACCGTGAAAACGCACTGTAGAAAAATCTGTTTCGACAATTCCAGGCTGAATGGTCGTCACCTTGATATCCGTTGAGATGGTATCAATTCGCAGACCATCTGAAAAAGTCTTAACTGCAGCCTTGGTGGCTGAATAGATAGCTGCACCTGCATAGGCATAGATTCCTGCGGTTGACCCCATGTTGATAATATGACCTTGATTTGCTTTTACCATTGCTGGCAAGAAACAGCGAGTAATCGCCATCAAACCTTTGACATTGGTATCCAACATGATCAGCATATCCAACTCTTCATAGTCCTGATAGGGTGCCAAGCCAAGAGCTAGTCCAGCGTTATTGACCAATATATCAATCCGACCTATCGTTTCTAGAATATCGGAGCAGACAGTCTTCACCATAGTCATATCTGTCACATCTAATGAAAAAGTCCAAACTGTTTGATTTGGATAGGTTGCTGCAAACTCTGACTTAAGGGTTTCTAATCTGTCTATCCGTCGTCCAGTTAGAACGACATTCTCACCCTGCTCCAGATAAGCACGCGCAATTGCTTCACCAATACCTGATGTCGCTCCTGTAATCACAACATTTTTTGCCATCTTATTTCCTTCTAGCTGGTCTATCAGATACTAACAAGTTCCTAAGCAGTCCAGTGTTTAGCTGGGTCGAATGGTGTTCCGACAACTTGGTCTTCTGATAATTCAATAACACCACGTTTTTGCGGAGCATTTGGCAGATACAATTCACGAGGACTGCACATCATTCCAAAACTCTTTTCACCACGAAGTTCGCCTGAGAAAATAAGATTGCCTTTGGGCATCATGGCACCAGGTAAAGCGACAATGGTTTTCAACCCAACACGCGCATTAGGAGCCCCTGCAACAATTTGCACTGTCTTGTCACTTGCGACTGCAACTTGACAGATGTTGAGGTGGTCACTATCTGGATGAGCTACCATCTCGACAATTTCACCAACAACAAACTTAGGTTCCTTGTCATTAACAATTTCCTCTGCAAAACCTTCCGTTTGTAATTCTTGGTTCAAACGAGCGACTTGCTCATCTGATAAAAAGACTTGACCGCGCTCTGCAATTTCAAACAAACTTGAAACTTCGAAAATATTCCACGCCACTGTTTCCCCATTATCTTTTAGAAAAACACGGGCTACCTTGCCTTTGCGCTCCACATCTAGTTTGGCATCTCCGCTGTTTTTCACGATGACCATAAGGACATCACCGACATGTTCTTTGTTATATGTAAAAATCATTGTTTCCTTTTCTCCTATTTCAGTCCTGCTAAAAAGTCGTTAATTTGTTGCTTGCTTTTACGGTCGCGATTAACAAAACGACCGATTTCCTTGTCTTTTTCTAGAACAACAAGGCTAGGAATTCCGTAAACATCCCAGAGTTTAGCTAGATCCATATACTGATCTCGATCCACTCGAATAAAGGTGAACTCTGGATTGGTCTCCTCAATTTCTGGCAAGGCAGGATAAATATAACGGCAATCGCCACACCAATCCGCCACAAAAAGGAAAACCTTCTTGCCATCTTTTTCTACTAAAGATGCCAATTCTTCTAAACTTGCTGGTTGTATCATAAGACTTCCTCCTCATAGACTAGATCTTCATTTTCATAGACAAAGGTATAATGACGGCCATCCTCAAAAATGACGCCACCAACCAAGCTCTCTAGACTGCTTTCATAGACTTGAACATAGAGGGTCGCAATTTCCCCCATGTTTGAAAAATGGTCTCGTACAATCCCTGTCAACTCTTCCTGAGTCTTCATGAGCTTATGGTCATCTGCAACTTTTTTCGTAGCAAGGGCAAGGCTCCCAATACCAAGCAGAGCCAGACCTGCCATCCACATTTTTTTAGCTTTCATACCATTCATTTTAACACAAAAAAGGCTTTAGGACAAATGAGGAAGCAGCAGAAAAGCAAGTAAAAAGCCTCTTCCTTTAAGGAAAAGGACTTCTTATACTCAATGAAAATCAAAGAGCAAACTAGGAAGCTAGCCGCAGGTTGCTCAAAGCACTGCTTTGAGGTTGTAGATAGAACTGACGAAGTCAGCTCAAAACACTGTTTTGAGGTTGTAGATGAAGCTGACTTGGTTTGAAGAGATTTTCGAAGAGTATTATTCTTATTGCCAGACACCTGAGTTGCCAACGTAGTAACCATCAGGTGTGTAGGTATTGCGAAGCATCTTACCTGATGAAGCTAGATAATACCACTTACCATTATCTTTGACCCAATCATTCGCTAGCATGGCACCAGAAGAACTTACATAATACCATTCTCCCTTGTCATAAATCCAAGTGCTTGCTTTCATGTCCCCTGAAGCTGATAAATAGTACCACTTGCCTTGGTCGTAAAGCCAGTCACTCGCAATCATAGCTCCTGATGATTTAAAGGCATACCAGTTGCCACCTTGATAGAGCCAAGTTTGATTGAACATGACTCCTTTATCATTCATAAAGTACCAAGTTCCCTTGGCTTTAACCCAAGCATTCTGTACTAATTGACCTTGTTTTTGATAGTACCAGTTTTGGTTTGATTTTAGCCAACTTTCTGCTTTTACAATCGGATAAAGTTCTTTAAAAGATTCTCCATCATATTTATGACTGATAGATTTTTGTTTTTCAAGTTTCAACTCGCCATTGCCATAGTCTGCCCAAGCAAAGACTTTTTGACCATTGACAGTCTCTGGTAAGGTAGCAGTGTAAGTCTTGGTTTGATAGTCCCATTTTGTATCAAGGTAGGTGTATTGATTATTTGATTCTTCAATACGGTAGTAGCCTCTCTTTCCACTATCATTATGAATATCATCCACAACTTTCGTTGACCAAGTCTTCACTTCGTTTCCGCTCTTGGCCTCTACCTTGATATCTCCTCTATAGCCATATGGAACATAGAAATTCAGGTAACGCCCTTCTATACCAATCATAGACTTGTCCTTTTCTTGACCTAGAAAATTGACTGTCTGATCTTGACCATCGAGACTAACCGTCCACTCGATTTTCTCGGTTTTTGGCAAATCCAAGACTTTGATATCCACTTCATGATCATTGTTGAATCGAAAAATCTTGCCATCTTGATACTGTACTCCACACTTAACAACCCATTCTTCTTTAAGCTCAAATGCCTGCCCTGAATGTGGAAAAGCCAGTAAAGCTAGACCAGCTAGAGACAAACCAAATAATGTGATTTTTTTCATCGTAGATCCTCCTTAGGATTTTTTATGTTAATTATATCACTATGTTTTTAATTTGCAAATCTTATCCTAAATATGCAAGCAAAAAACCTCTGAGATTCTTCTCAAAGGTTCTGATTTGGCTAATTGCTGTTCTCAACGGCTGCAGTAACAAAGGCAGTGTAGAGTTCTTCTGGGCGGTTTGGACGACTTGAAAGTTCAGGGTGATACTGACACGCTACAAAGAATTTATTTTCAGGAATTTCCACAATTTCGACCAAACGATTGTCTGGAGAAACTCCTGAGAAGACAAAGCCTGCTGCCTCAAACTGCTCACGGAAGGCGTTGTTAAACTCATAGCGGTGACGGTGACGGCGTTGCACCACTTCTTGATTGTGATAAGCAGCCGCAGCCTTAGAGCCACGTTTCAACTTAGATGGATAAAGTCCCAAACGAAGGGTTCCCCCCATATCCTCAACATCAATCTGATCACGCATGATATCAATGATAGGGTATTTTGTTTCTGGTGCAAGCTCTGCAGAATTGGCACCTTCGAGTCCTAAAACGTGACGAGCAAACTCGATACAAGTCAACTGCATTCCCAAGCAGACTCCCAACATTGGAACATCATTCTCACGCGCATAGCGAATGGCTTGGATTTTCCCTTCCGTACCACGTTGACCAAAACCACCTGGTACGATGATTCCGTCCGCATCAGACAAGAGTTCCGCCACATTCTCTGCTGTCACATCATTGGCATTGATCCAATTGATTTTAACTTCTGCGTCATTGGCATAACCAGAGTGTTTCAAGGCTTCAACCACAGAAATGTAGGCATCTTGCAACTCCACATACTTACCGACAAGGGAAATTTTAACTTGTTTCTTGAGGTTCATGACCTTGTCCACCATGGCTGACCATTCTGTCATATCCGCTACTGGTGCGTCTAATTTCAAATGGTCACAGACAATTTGGTCCATACCTTGAGCCTGCAAGTTCAATGGAATTTGGTAAAGGTGTTCAACATCCAACGATTCGATAACGGCTTCTGGTGCCACATCACAGAACTGGGCCAGTTTGTTTTTAATTCCTTGACCAGCTGGCTCTTCTGTACGAATAACCAACATATTTGGCTGGATTCCCAATCCACGTAATTCTTTTACAGAGTGTTGAGTTGGTTTGGTTTTCATTTCACCAGCAGCCTTGAGGTAAGGAAGCAAGGTTGTATGTATATACATGACATTGTCCGCACCCACATCTGCCTTCATCTGACGAAGGGCCTCTAGGAATGGCAAGGACTCGATATCTCCTACTGTTCCACCAACCTCTGTGATAATGACATCAGAGTCGGTCGTTAGAGCGGCGCGCTTGATTTTTTCTTTCAAAGCATCTGTGATATGAGGAATAACCTGAACAGTTGCCCCAAGGTATTCTCCACGGCGTTCTTTACGAAGAACTTCACTGTAAATTTTACCAGTTGTCACGTTGGAATATTTGTTAAGATTGATATCGATGAAACGTTCATAGTGACCCAAGTCCAAATCTGTCTCAGCTCCGTCATCTGTCACAAAAACTTCCCCGTGCTGGTAAGGACTCATAGTTCCCGGATCGATATTGATATAAGGATCAAACTTTTGAATGGTTACTTTCAGACCACGATTTTTCAAGAGACGGCCCAGACTCGCTGCCACAATCCCTTTCCCAATAGACGATACCACACCACCAGTTACAAAAATATATTTCGTAGACATAGATTCCTCTTTCTAAAATGCTCAAGGTCTTGTTAACTACGAGGGGATATAGAAAACAAGACCCTACTAATAAGAATAATCTGGGACGACTGCACCAGATTCACAACTAATACTCTTCGAAAATCTCTTCAAACCGCGTCAACGTCGCCTTGCCGTAGATATGTGTTCCTGACTTTGTCAGTCTTATCTACAACCTCAAAACAGTGTTTTGAGCAGCCTGCGGCTAGCTTCCTAGTTTGCTCTTTGATTTTCATTGAGTATAAGGAGG
>NZ_DXLC01000083.1:0-20605 GCF_019414905.1 Streptococcus sp.
TGCTTTGAGGTTGCAGATAAAGCTGACGTGGTTTGAAGAGATTTTCGAAGAGTATAAAATTTTGTTTCATTTAATTATCTAGATTTGTGTAAACTTAAAAGCCCGATGTTTCCATCAGGCTTCTTTTTTATCCGTGTACACGTTTCATATAGTCTTGATAACTTTCGGTATCCATGAGTTTTTTAGCGTTCTTGACGCGGTCTGCTGTTGGTGGTTTAACCCCTTCGAGTGAATAAGGAATTCCCAATTCACGCCATTTAAACTCACCCATGGTGTGATATGGTAGAATTTCAAACTTATCCACATTTTTGAGGGTTTTGACGAACTTACCAAGTTCAATCAAGTCATCATCTCTGTCTGTCAAACCTGGAACTAGCACGTGGCGAATCCAGACAGGTTTTCCAATATCTGATAGATACTGGGCACAAGCCAAGATATTTTTATTGGTTTGGCTAGTAACAATCTTGTGCTGTTCTTCGTTGATTTCCTTGATATCCAAGAGGACCAAGTCAGTGACAGCCATGAGTTTGTCAAATTTTTCAAGGTAACGTGGTTTATTACGGAAAGGAAGGGCACAGGTATCCAAGGTACAGTGGATTCCTTGTTCCTTAGCCTTAGTGAAGAGGGCAATCAGGAAATCAATCTGCAAGAGGGCTTCTCCTCCACTGACTGTAATCCCACCCTTATTTCCCCAGAAACCGCGGTAGCGCAAGGCTTCTGTCAAGACATCATCTACCGTCCGTTCACGTGACTTATTGGACTCCATAGCCCAAGTATCCGGGTTATGGCAATACTGGCAACGCATGTGACAGCCCTGCAAAAAGACAATAAAGCGAATACCAGGCCCATCTACTGACCCAAAGCTTTCTGTCGAATGCACCATTCCTGTCACTTGTCCATAATCAATTGTTTCTTCAGACATATCGTTACCTTCCTTGAAAACGTTTTATAGTTTTATTATATCACGACTTGAAGGAAAAACAAGATTTTTGCCTATTTTTTAGAAAGCAATCTGTTTTTCAATTTCATTTTCAATTACTTATCATTTTATTCTTCAAAATCAAAGCCATACAAGGTTGCAAAGTAGTCCTCAGGGCGCTCTGCACGGCGGATTTGACGGGCTTTACCTTCTTCGGTATAAAGGATTTCCGCAGAACGAAGTTTGGCATTATACTGGTAGCCCATTGAAAAACCGTGAGCACCTGTATCATGAATTACCAGCAAATCACCGATTTCTGTATGAGGCAGTTCGCGATTCACTGCAAATTTATCATTGTTTTCACAGAGTGACCCAACCACATCTACCACTTCAGCTGGTCCATCTGGATGGGTCACGTTAGTAATGTGATGATAAGCTCCGTACATAGCTGGACGCATGAGGTTGACTGCTGATGCATCCACACCTAGATAGGTACGGTAGGTTTTCTTCTTATGAGTGACTCTTGTAACCAAAGCACCGTGAGGGGCTAACATAAAACGACCCAATTCGGTAAAAATCTTGACCTGACCAAGACCTGCTGGCGTAAGGACCTCTTCATACACCTTACGAACCCCCTCACCAATCAAAGCGATATCATTTGGCTCCTGGTCTGGACGATAATTGACCCCAATACCGCCGGAAAGATTGATAAAGTCTAGCGAAATGCCCAACTTTTCCTTGATTTCAACAGCCAATTCAAAAAGCTGACGCGCCAACTCTGGATAATAGAGATGGGTCACGGTATTGGACGCTAGGAAGGAGTGAATCCCAAAAGTCTTGGCTCCTTTTTCCTTCAAGATGGCAAAAGCTTCAAAGAGCTGGTCCTTGGTCATACCAAACTTGGCTTCTCCAGGATTGTCCATAATGTCTGTCCCCAGTTCAAAAACGCCTCCAGGATTGTAACGACAAGAGATAATTTCTGGAATGCCTGCTGCACGCTCTAGATGTTCAATATCTTCAAAGGCATCCAAGTTAATGGTCGCACCCAATTCACGCGCATAGGCGTATTCCATGTCTGGCGTGTTGTTTGAAGAGAACATAATCTCAGAACCAGGGAAATTCAGTTTATGGCTCATCAAAAGCTCCACATAACTAGAGCAGTCCACACCACAGCCTTCCTCTTGGAGAATTTTCAAAATAGCTGGTGTTGGAGTAGCCTTAACTGCAAAATATTCCTTAAAGCCCTTGTTCCACGAAAAGGCTTGGTTGACGGCCCTTGCCTTCTCACGAATCCCCTTCTCATCATACAAGTGAAAGGGAGTTGGGAACTCGGCAACAATCGCTTCTAACTCTTCTCTATTGATAAATGGTGTTTTCATAAGCTTCCTTCTATTCTATTTGCAAAGAAAGGCTGGGACAATCGTTCCAACCTTTAGTTCTATCTCTTATTTATCTTCGTCAAAGATATTGCCAACCTCAACATCGATGGCTTGGTTCTTGACATCAATATTGGTTACCTTCAAGAGTGACTTGTAGTCAAACTGCTTTTCACGTTCTTCTTGGGCATTGTCCGCAAAGACCGCTACACCTGCCAGTTCTGAGTCGAACTCACGCAAGAGACTAATCATCCCGTTAACAGTTCCGCCGCCTTTCAAGAAGTCATCCACAATCAAGACACGGCTGCCTGCCTTGAGACTGCGTTTTGAAAGGAACATTTTCTCGATACGGTCACCACTTGAACCGGATACATAGTTGACGCTAACAGTTGAACCTTCGGTAATTTTCAGGTCACGGCGCACAATAACAAAAGGGACATTGAGGACATTGGCAACTGCATTTGCAAGTGGAACACCCTTGGTCGCTACTGTCATAACCGCATCAATTTTTTGGTCCATAAAACTCTTGGCAATAATGCGACCAATATTTTTCAAGATAGCTGGTGTGCTAAGCAAATCAGACAGGTAGATGTAGCCACCTGGTAAGATACGGTCACTTTCTGACAACTTGGCACGCAAATCCTCAACCATTTCCTTGGCATCATGACTTGAGATTGATGGTGTAAAGATGACACCTCCGCCAGCACCAGTTACTGTCTGGATATGACCGATTTCGATTTCCTCAAAGGCGCGTTTGATAATGACGATATCCTCTGAGATGGATGATTTAGCAGATTCATACTTTTCAGCAAAAGTATTGAGACTAGTTAGTTTATAAGGATTATTAATCAAATAGTTGGAAATGACAACCATCCGATCACTTCTTCTTAATTTCATTTCTATTTCCCATTTCATTTAATTTTGATATTTTATCTATTATACCATATTCACATAAAAAAACGAACATTCTTGTCCTAAAAAATGCTCATTTTTCTTAAATTATTAATCTAAATCTGGTTTATAGAAGGAACGATTGTCCATAGCGAAGATTTTATTGGTCATCTCTCCTTTATCCACCAAAGCCAGAGCTGTTGACATCATCATCATGCTTGCATCCAGATTATCAATCATATGGATAATCTCTGCTTCCATAATGCGTGGACGGACTGGACTTCCATACTCTAGCAAGCCGTGGTGACTAAGGATGACGTGACGAAGCAGAACGACTTCTTCCTTGGTATCATCGATACCGAGTTCCATAACTGTCTTGGTAATTTCGCTATCAATTAGAGCAATATGCCCAAGAAGATTACCTCGCACTGTATACTCAGTCTGGTCTGGTCCCGTCAACTCAATGACTTTAGCCAAGTCATGTAGCATAATACCCGCATAGAGCAGACTCTTATTGAGCTGAGGATAGATCTCGCTAATGGCATCGGCCAAGCGCACCATGGTCGCCGTATGATAGGCCAATCCCGTTTCAAAGGCATGGTGGTTGATCTTGGCAGCTGGATAAGAATAGAATTCCTTATCATACTTGGTGTAGAGCTTTCTGACAATTCGTTGCCAGACAGGATTTTCTATTTTGAAAATCATTTGCGACATGTAGTCACGAATTTCCTTGACATCAACTGGCGACTTGACCTTGAAATCAGCTGGGTCATTTGGTTCGCCAGGTTGAGGCAAGCGTAGGGTGATTTGATTGACCTGTGGAGTGTTGTTATAAACTTCTCGGCGCCCTTTCATGTGGACAACCTTACCTGCAGTAAAGGCCTCAACGTTATGAGGTTGGGCATCCCAGAGTTTTCCTTCAATCTCGCCACTATCATCTTGGAAGGTAAAGGCTAGGTAGTTTTTCCCAGCTCGAGTTTGCCTCAGGTCAGCTGATTTGATTAGGTAAAATCCTTCAAACAGCTCATCTTTTTTCATGTGACTAATCTTCATATTCTTCCTCATTTTCTTGGAAATGGAGTAGATCAAGCGCAGGCTCACCTTCTGATAACTCAATGTGACGGAGCGTCCGCTCGATAGCTGTGGTGCGACGGTTTAATAGTTCATCAATATTGCCAGAGGCATGTTGGAGATGTTTTTGTGCCTTGACCAGAATGCCACCAAACTTGCCAAACTCGGTCTTGACACTGGCAAGAGTCTTGCTGATATGGCCGGCACTCTTTTGGATATTGAGGGTTTTGAAACCAACCGATAGGGAGTTAAGAAGAGCTGATAGGGTACTTGGTCCTGCAACAATAATCTGCTCCTCCCGTCTCAAGTCATCAAAGAAGACCGGATTGCGGACGATTTCTGAGTAGAGACCTTCTGTTGGAACAAACAAAACTCCAAAATTGGTAGTCCGAGGCGGTGCTATGTACTTGCTCCTGATATCCTTGGCAAAGCGTTTGACGCTGGCTAGGAGCGACTTACGACAGCGTTCGATCTCGTCCTTATCACCTGCTTCATAGGCTTCTTCTAGACGGTAATAATCTGCCAGTGGAAACTTGGAATCAATCGGTAAGTAGATATATTCCTGGTCACCCTGTCCAGGCAACTTAATGGCATACTCCACTCGTTCACTGGAGTTTTCAACCGTTGCAAATTCTCGTTCATACTGGCTAGGAGTCATGATATCCTCGATGATTTGGCCCAGTTGCAATTCTCCCAGAATCCCTCGCGTCTTGGTTCCAGAGAGAACCTTGTTGAGAGTTCCAACATCACGGGCAACTGTCTGCATTTCTCCAAGACCACGATTGACCGACTCCAGTTGTTTGGAAACTGTCTCAAAGGAAGCCTGCAAGCGTGTCTGCAAGGTCTTTTCTAACTTTTCCTCGACTGTCTGGCGCATTTGTTCCAAACGTTGCTCATTTGATTCCTGCAAGGCTTGGAGACGTTGGTCAGTCTTGTCTCTGGTTTGGAGGAGATTATCTGTCATTTCTTGACGGACTTGCGTCAGACCTTGGTGCAATTCCATTCGCACTTCCTGCAAACGGTCGCTGACAGCTACTTCCAAGTCTTTTTGATCTAACTGACTGGCTTGTCTGGCTTGTTCAAAGCGGTAATCCAACTGGTCTGACAAGTGATCTGCCTGATCCTCCAAGCTCTTGGTCAGATGTTTTTCCTGCTTATTCTGCCTTTGCCAAATCAGAAAGAGGCCAGCTAGGTTGGCAATCAATAATAGAACAAGTAAACTTTCCATCCTACCTCCTATCCTTGCTATGCAAGACAACCACATAGCCATCTGGGCAAGTCACCGAAACTTCCCTATCTATATATTCGTTAGAAGCGTACACTTTTTTAAAGAAAAAATTTTCCTCTGTCAACTCATACTTAGCACCGAGAATAGTCAGCTGGCTATCCCGAACTGGCATAAAGGCTAGATAGTCGTAGTCTGAACGGGGTTCAAGCTGACTGATCCCTTCTGGACAATAGGCAATCAAATTTTGCCCATCCTCAATTTCTATTTGATGCATATAGGGTGCCAACTTAGGATTGCTAGGCAGAAAGACATTGGCCAACATATGGTCAATACGGCCACCCAAAGCACCGAAAATAGTGACCTGAGCCTGAGGATTTTTCTCAAAGACGGTTAAGAGAGCCAATTCCAAATCTGTATCATCTTTTTCTGGTCGGGCTTGGACAAAATGCTGGGCACGTTTTTGAATCACCTGTCGTTCTTCTTCGGTCACAGAATCAAAATCTCCGACTGCTAGAGCAAGAGGTAGGTTTTCCTCCAAGACCCAGAGCGAGCCTCGATCCACACCGACAAAGCAATCAAAGTCCGTCCGATAATGACCACGGTCTCCTCCTGCAAAAACGGCAACACTAGTCCAGTTGTTTTCTGAGAGTTTGTACTCGCTCATTGACATCTCCCTTAAAGACATAGGAACCTGCTACAAAAACAGTCGCACCAGCTTCTTTGGCTTGAGCAATAGTTTGGTCATCAATCCCGCCATCCACTTCGATTTCAAAGTTCAAGCCTTTTTCATCACGAAGAGCAACCAACTCTCGGACCTTATCCATGGTTTCTGGCAGAAAGGCTTGTCCACCGAAGCCAGGGTTAACTGTCATAACTAAAACTTGGTCAACTAGATGAAGCACGTGCTTAATCGCTTCAACTGGTGTACCAGGATTGATAACGACTGAAGGCTTAACTCCGAGTGAACGAATTTTTTGGAGGGCACCATGAATATGAGGCGTTGCTTCCACATGGATGCTGATGATATCTGCACCTGCACGCGCAAAATCTTCTAAATGATGCTCTGGATTAGCTACCATCAAGTGGCAGTCAAAGACCATCTTGCTATGAGGGCGAAGAGCTTCGACCACACCTGCACCAAAACTGATTTGTGGTACAAAGTGACCATCCATGATATCGATATGGGCATATTCTGCCCCAGTTGCTTCTAGGCGTTTGATTTCACGTTCAAAGTTGGCATAATCTGCTGCCAGAATTGACGGAGCAATCTTGTATTGAGACATAGGTTTCTCCTTATTTTGGAATTTTTTTGCTGACTTTTTTATAGGTTTCTCTGCGATTTTCAATCTCACTGAGGAATTGCAGGTAGTTGTCAAAACGGAAGCTGGCAATAACACCTTCTTCAACTGCTGGCTTGATAGCACAGGACGGCTCATGGGTATGGGTACAAGTACGGAACTTGCAGTCTCGACTGACAGTGGCAAGCTCTGGAAAAGCCTGATTGAGGTCTTCAGCCGTTGATACTTCATAGTCCAGCGATGAAAAACCTGGTGTGTCCGCGATTTTACCCCCATTGAGGTTGTAAAAACTAACAGCTCGAGTGGTATGGCGCCCACGACCCAGACTGTCTGAGATTTCTCCTGTTTCAAGATTGAGATCTGGTGCGATTTTATTGAGAAGAGTTGACTTCCCAACACCTGTCTGCCCCATAAAGACTGTAACCTTTCCTGTTAACAAAGGCAAGAGTTCTTCTTTACTGGTCACAAAGTCATAGCCAATGTCACCATAGGTCTGCTGGTAAAAATCCAATTCTGACCGATCTTCCAGCAAGTCCATTTTAGAAATATAAATGATAGGATGGATGTCCTTGTGCTCCAATAGAACCAAGAAACGATCCAACAAATTGCTGTTAAAATCAGGTTCCTTGACAGACATGATCACCACAGCTTGGTCAATATTGACAATGGGCGGACGGACCAGACTATTTTTCCGTTCGTGAATCTTGAGGATATAGCCCTCTGAATTTTCCTCGGCAGAGAAATCTACCCAATCCCCAACGTAAGGGGTATGGCCTTTTTTACGGAAATTCCCACGCGCGCGTGTTTGATAGACTTGGTCATCACTCTCTACATAGTAGAACCCAGCCAAGGCTTTAATGATTTGTCCCTGCATCTTAGAGTCCTTGCCCTTTAAGTGCATCTGCTAGGCTGGCAAACTCTGCCAAGCTGAGAGCTTCCCCACGCACACTTGGTGACAAGCCTGCTTGGTCCAAAGCCTTAGTCAGCTTGTCCTTGACCTCTTCAGTCTTGCCAAAGTAACCTGTCAAGTTATTCCATAAGGTCTTGCGACGATGAGTGAAACTTGCCTTGGAAACCTTAAAGAAGAAGTTCTCGTCTTCTACTGCTACAGCTGGCTCTGGACGACGCACCATTTTCAAGATAGCCGAATCCACATTTGGCGCTGGCACAAAGACCGTACGAGGCACGATGAAGGCAACCTTGGCAGTCATGTAGTACTGCACCGCAATCGACAAGCTACCATAAGCCTTGGTATTGGGTTGAGCGGAGATGCGGTCTGCCACTTCTTTTTGCATCATGACGACAAACTCACTAAAAGGAATCCCACTCTCTATCAAGTGCATGAGAATAGGCGTTGTGATGTAGTAAGGCAAATTAGCCA
Source organism: Streptococcus sp. (assembly GCF_019414905.1). GTDB lineage: Bacteria > Bacillota > Bacilli > Lactobacillales > Streptococcaceae > Streptococcus. Next base: position 8,165 of record NZ_DXLC01000083.1, read on the forward strand.
CTACCTTGATTGGCAGGTCAGGATTTTTAAAATTCTGGATATGCTGCGCCAAGTCAACCTTGAGAATATCCTCGTTGACAACGGTCACATTATCAAAATCACGCAAGGTGTCTGCCAAAATCGGCACCAAACGGTGGTCAATTTCAAAGGCCATGACCTGAGCCGCACGCTCAGCCAGAAACTCCGTCAAGGCACCAATCCCTGGCCCGATTTCGATGACATTGACCTGGTCATCAATCTCAGCCGTATCCACGATTTTTTGAAGGATATTGGTATCCGTCAAGAAATTTTGCCCAAAGGACTTTTTAAAGGTAAAACCGTGACGCTCCAGCACTGCCTTGGTCACGCTATAATCTGCAATTCTCATCTATTCTCTTTTCTATTATCTGTTACTACTATTGTAACACATTCCCCTTACATTTGGGGTCTGCTTAGCTGTTCTCATAAGATTTCATAGCTTCTTCCACTTCTGCCAAGGTAACCCCAAACAACTCTAGGCGTTTGAGGAGTTGCTTGCCGTTGGAATAGCCGATTCGAAGAGCCTCTCCTAGATATTCTCTGCGCTTACGGCTATCTGCCCCTGCTAGAAAACCAAGGCGAATCAAGTCGCTACGACTGATGTCAAACTGACTCTCATGTTCAAATTGTTCTGTCACCTGAGCTAGAGCCGTTTTCAGATCTTCATAGCTGGCATGTTCGATTCCCAGAGAACGTCCCTTGGTTTTGGACTTGGGAACAGCTTCATCTCGTTTGAGGAAGGCATGCTGAACTGTTGGGATGGCCGTCATAATCATGCGACGAATCCGCTCCCCATTAAAATCTGGGTCTGTAAAGACAATGACTCCATGACGTTGGTGCAGACGTTGAATCCGCTCTATATCCTGATCATTGATGGCAGAACCTCGTGTCTCATAGGTCTCTACATCGAAATAGCGTTTGAGATTGGCCGTATCATCGCGACCTTCAACCACGATGACTTGAGAAATTTTTTCTTTCATTACTTGCTGTCCAATCCAAAAATTCGTTCTGCATTTGCAGTCGTTGCTGCCGCTAGCTCTTCTGTCGTCATACCACGCAAGTCGGCGATAAAGTCCACTACATAGCGAGTATAGGCTGTTTTGTTTTCGCGACCACGCTTGGGTACAGGTGCTAAGTAAGGCGCATCCGTTTCCACCAAAATCTTGTCCAAAGGTAACTCTTTAGCTGCTTCTTGGATGTCAGTTGCTTTCTTAAAAGTCACCACTCCTGAGAAGGAAATGGTCATGCCAAGTTCGACAAACTTCTCTGCCCATTCAAGAGACCCTGAGAAAGAATGCATAATGCCACCTCGAGGGCCAACTCCCTCGCTCTTGATAATCTCATAGGTATCTTCCAGCGCATCACGGGTGTGGACAACAAAAGGCAAATCCAAGTCCTTAGATAACTGAATCTGACGACGAAAAACCTGCTCCTGCACCTCTTTGGGCGCTGTCATCCAATGGTAGTCCAATCCAATCTCACCCAAGGCAACTATCTTTGGATGCTTGAGCTTGTCAAGCAAGTAGGCTTCAATCTCCTCTGTGTAAGTCCCTGCTTCTGTCGGATGCCAACCGATAGTCGCATAGAGCTGGTCATACTCATCTACCAACTCCAAGGCACGCTCAATCGTCGGCTTATCAAAACCAACAATATTCATCTGTGTCACACCCATCTCAGCAGCCAAGGCAATTTCTTCTGCCTCACGACCCGCAAATTCTTCTACATTCAAATGTGTATGTGTATCAAAAATCATCTCTTCTAACCTCGTTTTCTATCTTCTATTATACCAAAAAACTGCCCTCTCTCCTCATCCGTACAAAATATTCTAAAATCCATCGTCGTCTCTTGACGCTATTTTTCCAAAGCAGTATAATAGCACTTATTGAAATTTTCAGAAAAGGAAAATACCATGTTTACAAAATTAAAACAGACCTTTATCGGTCGTCCTCTCAAGTCCTTAACCGAAGGCGAAGGGGGACTACTGGGAAAAATGCAGGCCTTGGCCATGTTGTCAAGCGACGCTCTATCTTCCATTGCCTATGGGCCTGAGCAAGTAGTCCTCGTCTTGACTAGTCTCTCTCCTCTTGCTATATGGTGGAGTCTTCCTATCGGCCTTTTTGTCCTCCTACTTCTGGCCAGCCTGACCGTTTCCTACCGTCAAATCATCCATGCCTATCCTCAAGGAGGAGGGGCCTATATGGTAACTCGAGAAAATCTATCTCCCGAGCTAGGCTTGATCGCTGGAGGTAGTCTGCTGGTTGACTACATGCTGACTGTGGCGGTATCGGTATCATCTGGAGCTGATGCTATCACAGCAGCCCTCCCTGTCCTCCACCCTTACAACCTTCACATCTCCATTTTTCTAGTTTGCTTGCTTATGCTCTTGAATTTACGGGGGTTGAAAGAATCTGCCAGTTCACTGATGATTCCTGTCTATCTCTTTATCATCAGTACTGTCTTTCTCTTACTCTATGGAATCTTTCAACTAATGACAGGCTCTCTCAGCTATCAGGCAACTTCTCCTATCGGGCATGCTGTACCGAGTCTGTCTATCGTTCTCATTCTAAGAGCCTTTACCAGTGGTTCTGCCTCTCTGACAGGGGTTGAAGCTATTTCAAATGCCGTTCCCTTTTTCAAGTCTCCAAAAGAAAAGAATGCCGCTCAAACCTTGACCATTATGTCACTGATTTTAGGTTTCCTTTTTGCTGGTATCACCTTCCTAAACTACTGGATGGGGATTATGCCTCAACACGGCGAAACTATTCTTTCACAGATGGCTCAAGGCATCCTTGGCAATTCCTTCTTAGGTCACCTTGGCTATTATATCTTCCAATTCTCCACAGCCTTAATTTTGGCCGTAGCTGCAAATACCGGCTTTTCAGCCTTTCCTATGCTGGCTTACAATATGGCTAAAAACAAGTACATGCCCCATCTCTTTATGGAAAAAGGAGACCGACTAGGCTACTCCAATGGAATTTTAACTCTGGCTTTTGGGGCTATGATTCTTCTTCTCATTTTTAATGGCAATACCGAACGCTTGATTCCTCTTTATACTATCGGTGTCTTCGTGCCCTTTGCCCTTTCTCAGACTGGGATGATTCGTCATTGGAAAAAGAAAAAAGGGGCAAATTTCTTAAAACCTGCCCTTGCCAATATCCTTGGAGCTATCATTTGCTACGCGATTGTACTAATCTTGCTCTTTTTCCGTCTCAGTGATATCTGGCCTTTCTTCCCGATTATTCTCGTACTCACTCTACTCTTCTTGGCGATTCACAGTCATTACCAAAAAGTAGCTCAACAACTGCGACTCTATGAAGGCATCGAAAAACGTACCTACGATGGCAATCTAGTTCTCGTCCTAGTAGGAAATGTCACCCGAGTTAGCGTCGGAGCCATTAACTACGCTCAAAGTATCGGAGATGAAGTCCTAGCCATGCACATTTCTACTAAGGAAACAGCAGAGAAAGACCAAGAAATTCTCCAAGAATTTGCCGATTACTTCCCAACCATTACTCTGAAGAACATCAAGACCAGCTACCGCGACATCATCACGCCTACTGTCAAGTATGTCAAACGGATCTCTGAGGATGCCCAGAAAAAGAACTATACAGTCACTGTCCTGGTACCCCAGTTTATCCCTAATAAACCTTGGCAAAATATTCTACACAATCAAATGAGCCTCAAACTCAAATACGCTCTTCGTTGGCATCAAGACGTCGTTGTCGCTAGCTACTCTTATCACTTAAAAGAATAAAGAAAAGGCCCTACCAGAACCAAGAAGCTCTGGTAAGGCCTTTTTCTGAAACCTATCACTATGCTTATACTCAATGAAAATCAAAGAGCAAACTAGGAAGCTAGCCGCAGGCTGCTCAAAGCACTGCTTTGAGGTTGTAGATGAAACTGACGAAGTCAGCTCAAAACACTGTTTTGAGGTTGCAGATGAAACTGACGAAGTCAGTCACATATATACGGCAAGGCAACGCTGACGTGGTTTGAAGAGATTTTCGAAGAGTATTAACTGAAAAGCATGACTAGGAATACTATTGAATATGGTTAGCTAAATCTTCCTGAGCTTTTTTATTTGACTCAGCTTTTTCTTTCAGCCATTTTTCGTAAAGTTCTTGGTACTGTTTAGCAGTTACTGGCTCTTTTTGCAATTCAACATATTTGTAGTTGTCCGCATTTCCTTTATGACCAACAAATGAGAATGGGCCTGTAAACGGTACAGTCTTACGGAAGATTGGGTTGGCTCCGCCACTTTGAACTGGTAGGAAGAGGGCACTATCTGTCAACCAAGCTTGGGCTTCAGCGTATTTTTCATAGCGAGCTTGAGTATCTGTGATTTCCGCATCTGCCTGATCCAAGAGTTTCTTATAGTCAGAAAGACCAATCTTATCCTTGACTTCCTTGTCTTTTCCTTCAGACAAGCCCATGTTTTTCAACTGAGAACCTGTCTCTGGATCAAGGATAGCTAGATAAGTCTTCGGATCTGAGTAGTCTCCACCCCATCCTGAGATGTCGATATCGTAGTCTTTTTGTTCTGCTGTATCTGCAAAGTAGGTTGCTTGGTCTTTTTCATCTGGAGAAAGTTGGATAACATCGATGACTACATTCTCCTTACCAAGAGTGGCTTCTACTGTTTGCTTGAAGGAACCAGCCTGTTGCACATCTAATTTAGCAGTCTGGTCAACTGGCATATCCAAATGAATTGGGAAGGTTACTCCCTGTGCTTGCAGACTTTCTTTGGCCTTAGCAAACTTCTCTTTGGCCTTGTCAGGGTTCAAGAAGGCTTGCTTACCATCGTTTAGGTTGATATTTGCCCAATCTTTACCGTAGTTGACAATTTTCTCATTGACAATGTCACCGAAGTTCTTATCGCCAACTTGAACAAAATTACTTGGTGTAACCGTGTTACGCAAGATACGGTCTGCTCCATCTTCACCATTTGTCTGTGCTGCATAAGCATGACGGTCAAAGGCAAAGTTGATAGCCTGACGGAAATCTTTATTCTGCATAGCTGCGCGTGAATCTGTCTTTTCCTTATCAGACTGTTTCATAGTTTGCTTGTAGTTTTGACGATTCACGTTGAAAAGATAATAGAAAGTAACTGAGTTTTGCGGTGTATAGGTAATCTTGTCCTCATTTCCCTGCTTGAGTTCAGCAAAGACTGAGCTTGTTGGGAAGATACGGCCATCTGTATAATTACCATCCAAGAAACCTCTAGCAATGCTGTCTTGGTCAGAACCGTCAAAGAAAGAGAGTTTCACTTTCTCAATTTTGACATTGTCCTTATCCCAGTAATTAGGGTTTTTAGCAAACTCAATCAAAGATTTTGATGAGAAAGATTTAAACAAGTAAGGACCATTTGACAAGATACTTGATGGTGTTACACTTCCAAAGTCATCTCCCTTAGACTTCAAGAAGGCTTCATTTACAGGATTAAGGATACTTGCTGTTGTTTTAGAGTTCCAATAAGTCTCAGGTTGGTTGAGGGTGTACTGTAGCGTGTAATCATCCACTGCCTTAACACCAACAGTTCCAAAATCAGATGTTCTCCCTTCAACATAGTCTGCTAGACCCTTGATAGAGTCTTGTACCAAGTACAAGTTTTCAGCCTTTTTATCAGCCGCATACTTGAGACCTGTCACAAAGTCATGAGCCGTTACATCTGCATACTCTTCTCCTTCAGAAGTGTACCATTTAGCTCCCTGACGGATCTTATAAGTGTAAGTCAAGCCATCTTTTGACACTGTCCATGACTCAGCCATAGATGGGATGAGATTGCCATACTGGTCATTTTCCAACAAACCATCAATCAAGTTGGTTGTGATACTAGATGTAGAGTCTCGTGTAGAGGTAATATAATCCAAGGTATCAGGGTTACTGACAAAGATATAAGAGTAAGTCTTGTCTGCATTACTTGATTGGGAAGACCCACATGCCGCTAGAGCTAGACCTGCTGTCAAAGCCATAGCTCCAAAAAGTATAACTTTTGATTTCTTCATGATTATTCTCCATTTTTTACAGTATGTGAAATATTATACACCATTTGAGCAAAAATATAAAGCCTTTTTGAACTTTTTTACAAAAATAAAAATCAGTAGACTCGAGTTCCTACTGATTTTTGTTATGGTTCGTTTGGATTATGCAGCCAAAACTTTGCGTCCTTTACGACGACGAGCTGCCAATACGCGACGACCGTTTTTAGTTGACATACGGTTACGGAATCCGTGTTTGCGCGCACGACGAAGTTTACTTGGTTGATAAGTACGTTTCACGATGAATACCTCCTCATAGATTTTGTATTCGTTTAGCCGGCTATAAAGTGATCAGTTACTAAACATACTTTACTATTCTATCTGATTCTTTCACTTTTGTCAATAGCTCTAGGCAAATGTTTCCAGCTTTTTCAAATGTAAGCCCTATCTACGATACTGTTTTAAGAATCGAGTCATCTTTTCTTGGATTTGGGCTAGTTCATCAACACGAGGAAGGTAAACGATACGGAAGTGGTCTGGTTCCTGCCAATTGAAGCCTCGACCATGAACCAAGAGAACCTTTTCCTGCTTCAAGAAATTAAGGACAAACTGCTCATCATCATCGATACGGTACATATTGCGGTCGATTTTAGGGAAGATATAGAGTCCAGCCTTGGGTTTAACCGCAGACAAACCTGGGATATCCTGAATGGCATTATAGATGAAGTTTCTTTGCTCGTAAATTCGTCCACCAGGAAGAAGCAATTCATCGACTGATTGGTGGCCACCCAAGGAAGTTTGTACGACTTGTTGGGCCAAAACGTTAGAGCAAAGGCGCATATTGGATAGCATATTGAGCCCTTCTATATAGCCTTTAACGTGTGTCTTAGGTCCAGACAAGACCATCCAACCTACACGGAAACCAGCGATACGATGGGATTTTGACAGACCATTCATGCTAACACAGAAGACATCTGGTGCCAAGCTCGCCACAGGCGTATGCACATGTCCATCCATTACCATGCGATCGTAAATTTCATCCGCAAAGATGATCAAATCGTTTTGACGGGCAATTTCAATGATTTCCAATAAGAGTTCCTTAGGATAAAGGGCTCCAGTTGGGTTATTTGGATTGATAAGGACGATTGCCTTGGTATTGGAAGTGATTTTTGACTTGATATCGTCAATATCTGGGTACCATTCTGCAGCTTCATCACAGATATAGTGAACGGCATTTCCCCCAGCTAGGCTGACAGCTGCTGTCCAGAGAGGATAGTCTGGCATTGGCACCAAGACTTCATCCCCGTTGTCCAAAAGCCCCTGCATGGACATGACAATCAGCTCACTAACACCATTTCCAAGGTAAATATCATCAATATCTACGTTTGGGAATTTTTTCAATTGGCAATACTGCATGATAGCCTTACGGGCTGAGAAAATCCCTTTTGAGTCAGAATAACCTTCACTATCACGCGCATTCATAATCAAGTCATGAATGACTTCGTCTGGCGCTGTAAAGCCAAATTCTGCTGGATTTCCTGTATTCAGACGTAAAATCTTTTCTCCGTTTGCTCGCATTCGCATGGCTTCTTCCAAAACAGGACCACGGATATCATAAGCAACATGCTCTAACTTACTAGACTTGTTATATTCTTTCATCTTGTTTCCTCAATTCATCAGGATAGTAACATTATACCACTAGAAAGAAAATGCGACAAGTTTACTGAAATGTGTTACTAGTTTCGTATAGAAGAAAAGCCTCGCTAAAAGCGAGGTCAAGACAGGGGAGATAGCAGGTATTTTGCCAAAGACATATCACATACCAAAAGATAAACCTAGAAAAAGCAAGCCTAAAAAGGAGTCATAAAGAAGATTGAACATGAGGAAAAGTCCCCATATCATCAAATAATCCCAACGCCCACTTCGTTTTGCAACTAGGAATAAGATTAGATGGTAGAGTACATGAAAGACTAAAAATCCGATAAAACCTGGATAAAGAAACGGTACCAGACTCTCTAATTGCCAGATCACGATAACTTCTAGCAAGACTGAAACTAGGATGATTCCATAATAAAGGAAATTTGATTTTTGAAAAGAGCTTTTCATCATTCTCCCTCCCTTCACTTCTTTACTGCTATCCTTTCTTTTATTTTATCATATATTTATATAGATTTTAAGCACTAACATTCTTTTGAAAAATACTTTTTTTGCTTTACTTCTATAGTGAAAAGGTTTACAATTATAGTAAGAAAATTTCAGGAGGTTTCATTATGGCACAACGTTACCAAAATATCATGGTCGCAATCGATGGTTCTAAGGAAGCGGACTTAGCTTTTGTCAAGGGAGTTCATTCTGCTCTACGAAACGACGCTAAACTCACCATCGCACATGTCATTGACACACGCGCTCTCCAAAGCGTATCCACCTTTGATGCTGAAGTTTACGAAGAACTCCAAGTCGACGCTGAAAGTCTGATGAAAGAGTACGAAAAACGTGCTAAAGATGCTGGTGTGGCAGATGTTCATATCGTCATTGAAATGGGAAATCCAAAAACCCTCTTGGCACGTACTATTCCCGATGCTGAAGAAGTGGACCTCATCCTCGTTGGCGCAACTGGTCTCAACGCCTTTGAACGCCTCTTGGTCGGCTCTTCATCTGAATACATCCTTCGCCATGCTAAGGTCGATTTGCTGGTTGTGAGAGAACAAGAAAAAACCTTATAATCACGAAGAAAAGGAGCTCAACGCTCCTTTTTGTTTACTATTTATACTATTCAAACCACGTCAACGTCGCCTTGCCGTACTCAAGTGCAGCCTGCGGCTAGTTTCCTAGTTTGCTCTTTGATTTTCATTGAGTATTATTTCTCTCTTTATGGCGTTCATAAGCCTTGAGCTGACGCTGCAGTTCCTTTTTAATAGCAGGTTCTGGAGCATATTTTTCTTCCCAATCATCTGGTTTTAAGATTTTATGGGTCATTGGATCAAAATGAGCCTTGCCATCTGGAAAAATTTTCCCCATATTGGCCTGATGAACAATATCAAAAATACGTTCTGGATCCACACCCATCAAGACAAAACTGCCATAGGTGAAGTAAAGTGTGTCAATCAAGGCATCCACTTGCCCTACCAAATCTTGCTGAGCAGGCGTCTTCTGTGCTACCTTATCTGCTGCCTTATCAAGGGCCTGATGAAGTTGCGATAGAGCTTGACCAAAGTCCTCTTCAGAAGGGCTGGCAGCTCGAACAAACTCCACCAATTCTTCTATTTTAAAGCCAGCCCTATGGGTTGCACCTTCTAAATCCCAAGCTCGAGGTTCTTCTTGGGTTCGTTCATCCATCATGTGATGGAAGGTCTTGACCTTATTGAAATGATAGTCACGGCTGACAAAGACTTTTTCTGAAGCTAAAACACCAAAATGTTCTAGGGCCTTATGGATTCCGTCTTGCTGATTGCTGGTGGTAATATGCTTAGCAACTTCCTTAACACTGCTACTACCATTTCCCATAGCGACCGACATACCAACACCTGCCAGCATTTCAAGGTCATTATCTGAGTCACCAAAAGCCATGACTTGGTTGAGGTCAAAACCATATTCTTTCCCAACTCGGCGTATGCCTTCCAATTTAGAGTTTCCTTGATTGATGACATCCGCTGCAAAAGGATTGCTACGTGTCAATTTCAAGTCTTCAAAATCAGCTGCCGCCTTCTCAGATTCTTCTGGCGTCATCAGCATCAAGACTTGGTAGATAGGCTGATTTATCAGATGAAGCAGGTCTTCTTCCTTTTGGGGAACAACCTTGCTGACCATACGATTAAAGGAATGACTCACTGTCCGAGTTAAAACTGAGGGAACGAAGCGACTGATTCGTTGGGAAAAAGAACCCAAACCAAAGGACATGATTTTGGAACCCAACATGGCATCCTTGGTCCCTAGAGCAATCTCCTTGCCCTCTTTTTTAGCATAAGAAATTAGCTGACGCAAATGTAACTTGGAAATCGGGCTCGTAAACAAGACTCTTTCTTTAGTAAAGATATACTGGCCATTGTAGGTTACCGCAAAATCCAGATCCAAATCGTCCATCAATTCCTTAACAAAAAAAGGTCCTCGACCTGTCGCTACGCCGACAAGTACTCCTTGTTCTTTGACAATCTTAATCGCGTCCTTAGTGGATTTCAAAACACTCTTGCGATCGTTGACCAAGGTTCCATCGATATCAAAAAAAACAGCTTTGACTTCCATCCTATCCCAATCTCCCCTTTTGTGATACAATGATTATACCACATTTCAGAAAGAGTGAGTAAATCATGCCTAAGAAAATCCTTGTTTTACATACAGGTGGAACTATTTCCATGCAGGCCGATGCTTCTGGCGCTGTTGTGACTAGTTCAGATAATCCCATGAACCATGTGTCCAACCCACTTGAAGGAATCCAAGTCCACACCTTGGACTTTTTTAACCTGCCAAGCCCCCATATTAAACCCAAGCATATGCTGGCCCTCTACCAAAAAATCAAAGAAGAAGCGGCTAACTACGATGGAGTGGTAATCACACACGGGACCGATACTCTAGAGGAAACAGCCTATTTCCTTGATACCATGGAAGTTCCCCATATGCCTATCGTTCTAACAGGGGCCATGCGCAGCTCCAACGAACTCGGCAGTGACGGTGTTTATAATTATCTGAGTGCTTTGCGGGTAGCTAGCGATAACAGGGCTGCTGACAAAGGAGTTTTGGTTGTTATGAACGATGAAATCCACGCTGCCAAGTATGTTACCAAAACACATACGACCAACGTCAGCACCTTCCAGACTCCAACGCACGGGCCACTTGGTCTGATCATGAAACAGGAAATCCTCTACTTCAAAACAGCTGAACCCCGTGTCCGCTTTGACCTTGATCACATACAAGGATTAGTCCCTATCATCTCTGCTTATGCTGGTATGACAGATGAGCTGATTGATATGCTGGATTTGGAACAATTGGACGGTTTGATTATCCAAGCCTTCGGAGCTGGTAATATTCCCAAAGAAACGTCTCAAAAGTTAGAAAGCCTTCTGCAAAAAGGAATCCCAGTCGCCCTGGTTTCGCGATGCTTTAACGGTATCGCTGAGCCTGTCTATGCCTACCAAGGTGGAGGCGTGCAGTTGCAAAAATCTGGTGTCTTCTTTGTTAAAGAACTCAACGCCCAAAAAGCCCGCTTGAAACTCCTCATTGCCCTCAATGCCGGACTAAAAGGGCGAGCTTTGAAAGACTATATGGAAGGGTAAACCTCTTCTCTAAAAGCAAATCAGGAAATCTGCACGATTCCCTGATTTTTTCTATTTACGTTTTCGTGTTGAGCGACGTTCTGTCAAACCATGAGGTAAGAGAACTTCACGTTCTTCCAACTCTTCCTTGTGCATAATCTTAGTCAACATACGCATACTAATGGCGCCAAGGTCATAAAGAGGTTGGGCAATAGTTGTCAAGTTTGGACGGGTAAAGCGTGAGATTTGTGAATCATCACTAGTAATGATTTCAAACTCTTCTGGCACAGACACACCCTTATCAGCAAGGCCGTTCAAGACACCTGCTGCCAATTCATCACCTGTTACAACTGCTGCAGTTGCATTTGATGAAATCAAGCGTTCTGCCAAGGCATAACCGTCTTCATAAGTGTACTTAGATTCAAATACCAATCCTTCGCTATAAGAAATACCTGCTTTTTTCAAGGCTTCCTTGTAGCCAACCAAACGAACCTTACCATTGATGTCATCCACTAGTGGACCGCTAACAAAAGCGATGCGCTCATTTTCTTTAGCAAGGTAGGTTACTGCATCAATCGTTGCTTGTTTGTAGTCAATATTGACACTTGGAAGCTGATGTTCTACATCCACAGTTCCTGCAAGAACAACTGGTGTCCGAGAACGAGAAAACTCTGAACGAATTTTTTCAGTCAAGTGGTACCCCATAAAGATGATACCATCCACTTGCTTAGAAAACAGGGTATTGACAACTGAAACTTCCTTGTCATCATCCTCATCACTATTAGCAAGGACAATATTATACTTGTACATTTCAGCGATATCGTCAATCCCTTTAGCAAGCGTTGAGAAATAGCCATTGGTAATATTTGGGATCACCACACCGACAGTGGTTGTCTTTTTACTTGCAAGACCACGCGCCACAGCATTTGGACGGTAATCTAAACGATCAATCACCTCAAGCACTTTTTTACGAGTATTCTCTTTTACATTCTTATTGCCATTGACTACACGGCTAACCGTCGCCATTGAAACTCCTGCTTCACGGGCGACATCATAAATCGTTACTGTATCGTCTGTATTCATTCCATTTCCTTTCTATATCATACCTCACGAGACTCCAAAAAAGAGACGGTATGAAAATTTCGTTTTCATGATTCTACTTATTCCATTTTATCACTATTTGTAAACACTTTCAAGTA
>NZ_DXLC01000083.1:20615-25078 GCF_019414905.1 Streptococcus sp.
AAGTATTTTTTGAAGATTGTTTGAAAAAAATTTCATAGAATGCTATGTTTATGAAGAAAAAATCACCTTTTCTTGATTTTTAATCCTATTTGCTGTATGATAAGGGAAAAGAAAGGAGGAAGAAATATGGCTTTTACCAATACCCACATGCGGTCAGCTAGTTTTGGCATTGTTACCAGCTTGCCTGATGATGTCATTGACTCTTTTTGGTATATCATCGACCACTTCTTAAAAAATGTCTTTGAATTGGAAGAAGAACTTGAGTTTCAATTGCTCAATAACCAAGGAAAAATTACCTTCCACTTCTCAAGTCAACACCTCCCTACAGCCATTGATTTTGACTTCAACCACCCTTTCGACCCTCTTTATCCCCCCAGAGTCCTAGTTTTAGACATGGACGGTAGAGAGACTATCCTCCTCCCAGAAGAAAATGACCTATTTTAAAAACTCTAGCCTTCAGTTATAAACTACTGAAAACTAGAGTTTTTTTATTTTTTCAAAGCATTATACAAGTTACGGACAGGTTGCTTTAATGTAGGATGGATAAAATGAGGCGCAATTTCCTGTAAGGATTCAAGGACAAAAAGGCGTTCCGCTATATAAGGATGAGGCAAAATAAGGTCATCTGTATAAAGGACCTGATCCTCCACAAAAAGCAAATCCAAATCAATTAAACGAGGCCCCCAATGTACTTCTCTCACCCGTCCCATCTCTGACTCAATGGCTAACAAGGTCTCTAATAGAACTGGGGCCGGCAACCAGGTTTCAACCTCAACCACTTGATTAACAAAGCTATCTTGATCCACACCACCCCAAGGCTCCGTCGTTAAGACACTAGACTCTTTAAGAATATGGATACGACGAGCTCGCATGTTCTCAATGGCTTGCTTCAAGTTTGCTTGTTTATCTCCCATATTGCTTCCTAGGGCAATAAAGGCTCGTTTCTTGCGGCGATGAATTGTTACGGAGCAAGTATCTAGTGGCAAATGAACTGGCGCCCAAGGTTTTTTCAGTTCCAGCTTCATTTCTTGGACAAGAGGATAAGCCTCAAAGGTACGTTCTACTAGTTTGTAGGCTACCGTTTCAATCAAGTCCTCAGTGGTTTCCTGAAACCAAGTCGTCCACTGCTGACACAGTTCCCCATAATGGACAGAGGCCGTTAAATCCAAGTCTGTAGCCGCCTTGGTCATATCATAGGATAGGATTGCTGAAACGACAAACTTCTGCCCCAATTCCTTTTCACTAGGAAAAAGACCATGATAGGCAAAAATTTCCAAATCTTTAATCTGCAGTTGATCCATAATGATTCCTTTCTAGAAAAATCCGCTTGAAGCGGATTCTTTTTATAGTCCCATTAGACGATAAGCCTGATCTCGGAGATCCTTATCTGTTTCAAATAAACCACGAGCCACTGTCGTCAAGGTTGCTGTGCCTGGTTTTCTGACACCACGCATACTCATACACATATGTTCCGCCTCAATGACAACAAAGGCTCCTTTAGCACCCAGATAATCCATCAAGGCATCTGCTACTTCGATATTCAAACGTTCTTGAATTTGTGGTTTTTTCGAATAAACTTCAACCGTACGGGCTAGCTTAGACAAACCTGCCACACGTCCATCTGGGATGTAGGCAATGTGCGCTCTCCCATAAAATGGTAAGAAATGGTGTTCACACATGGTATGGAAAAAGATATCTTTTTCTACCACCATGTTATCGTCAATAATCTCAAAGGATTTTGACAAATGTTCCTCCGCTGTTTGACCAAGCCCTGAAAAAATCTCTTGGTACATACGGGCCACACGAGCAGGCGTTTCCTGCAAGCCCTCACGGTTAGCGTCCTCTCCGACAGCCTCGATAATCATTTTTACAGCTGCTTCAATCTTTTGTGTATCCATTTTTATTCTTCCTCTCCATCAGATAGGCTCTCACTTGGCTCAAAAAATACAAGGAACCCGTGACAATCCTAACTGTTTTTTTCTCTTCTTTTTTATCTGTCAATTTCTGCTCTAGAAAATCCTGCCAACTTTGGTAGTTGAGATTTCTAGATTTGCTTGCCTCTTTCAGCACGCTTTCATCAGTCGCCCGACTATCTTCAAAATGTGTTAGAGTAAGCTCGGTATCTGGGATTTCCTCCAGCAAGTCCAACATATCCTCCAAGGCCTTGGTTTTGATACAAGTAAAGAGGATTTCCTTACGATAATCCGCAAAGCGTTCTTGCAAGGTTGCTAATAAAGTCTTGATAGCATGGGGATTATGGGCCCCATCCAAAATCATCAAGGGGTCTCTAGACACGATTTCCAAACGCCCCGGCCAACTTGTTTCTTCCAAGGCCTGAGCAAGCAAGTCATTACTTGCTAGTTCTCGACCATCCTCTTGACAAAATGTATCAAGTAGAGCTATGGCCATCCCAGCATTCTCTATCTGGTGCAAACCAAGCAAACCTGTTTGGAGACAACCTTGTCTGAGAGAACTAGTATAATTAAAGACTTCCCCTGTCACCACACTTTCTTGATGACCAACCTGATAATCTACCCCGTAGGCAAGTCTCGGCGCAGCTTTCCCTTCCGCAATGCGGTCAATCACAGCCAAGGCTTCTGGAGCGATACGACCTGTCACCAAGGGAACTCTTCGTTTTATAATACCAGCTTTCTGCTCTGCTATAGCTTCCAATGTATCCCCAAGTAGGGCTACATGGTCCAGTCCAATGGTCGTGATACCTGTTAAAATGGGCTGGCAAACATTAGTACTATCCAAAAGTCCACCCATACCCACTTCCATGATGGCCACATCTACTTGCTCGGAGGCAAAGTAGTCATAGGCTATGGCTGTGATAATCTCAAACTCGGTTGTTCCCTGCAAATTGGCAGTCGCTTCCCCCTCCAGCAAAGACTGATAGTCTACCATGAGAGCTTCTAGTCTCGCTTCCGGGATAGATTCCCCATTGATGCTAATCTGGTCTGTGTAATGAATAAGATAGGGCGAGCTGAAAACACCAACTTTCAGCCCTAGCTTTTCTAGCATATTTTTCAAAAAAGCAATGGTAGACCCCTTGCCATTGGTCCCTCCGATATGGATGACCTTGAGTTTGAGATGGGGATTGCCACGCAAAGCTAACAGTTCCACCATGCGTTCCAAGCCAAAATGCGGTTGGTTCGTCCGGTAGTTGGCAATCCACTGATTGTTTTCAATTTCTTTCATCTTATTTATATTGTTTTAAATCTAGATTTTCCGCTTCATCAGCAAGACGAATGGCGGAGGCAATTTCAACTGCCATCCTGTGACTAGCTACGTCATGCACGCGCACCACTTCTACACCCTGTCTTGCAGCGATACTAGTTACATGAGCCGAAGCCGTATCTCGATTGCGGAAACCGAGCTCTGTCTCGGGATTGACCTCAAAACCATTTTCTTCTAGAATATTGATGACAAATCGCTTGCGCGATACTCCAAGAAAGATTGGATAACCTTTCTGATGTAGTTTATCCAGGTCCCGTAAAAGAAGCAGATTTTCTTTCTTGGTCAGACCAAAGCCGATTCCCGGATCCAACAGGATATTTTCTTGTGCAATCCCAGCTTGATTTGCTCTAGCTAATGCTCGTTCAAAGAAAGTCTCCATCAACTCTTCGATTGGCAATTTTTCAAAGTCAGCTAACTCTTCCTCTGTAAAAGCTTGATTAAATCCAAAGTGAGGGAATATGCGCGAGCTAGGGTGCTGAGGTCGAGCCATAACGGGATTAAACATGATGACCACTTTCGCTCCAGCCTTAGCTACCACATGGGCCATTTTTTCATCACCCATGAGTCCTGTGATATCATTGACTAGGTTGGCACCAGCAGCCAAAGCAGCTTCTGCCACCTGACTTTTCCAAGTATCAATGGAAATAAGGACATCACTTTCCTTGCGAATAGCTTTAATCACTGGAACAACACGCTGGATTTCCTCTTCTATCTCAACATAGCTACTTCCCGGCCGAGTTGATTCTCCACCAATATCTAGCATACTAGCCCCTTCTGCTATCAATTTACGAGCCTGCTGAAGTGCCTGCTCAAGAGCAAAAAATTGACCACCATCCGAAAAGGAGTCTGGGGTTACATTGATAATTCCGCAAATAGCTGTCTTTGCATGATTGGCTTTACTTGACATATCGGTCACTCCCTCAAGGCTTTTCATCATATTATTTCTCTATTTTACCATAAAAAGAAAAAGATGGACACGATTGCATTCATCTTTTTCCCAGTAGAAACAAGTAAGCAATTGTCAAAAATCTTAAACAGAAATCCCTAATGTCCGACTCAAAATCACCACTAGAGCCAGCAAACAGAAAACAACCCCATTCACAATCATGTGAAGTAAGATAGACATTTCCAAACGTTGGGTCTTGTAAGCCGTCCAAGACAGAACGATCGACATACCTCCATAAATCAATAAAGAAGGTAAATTACTTGGTTGGTGCAATAAA
>NZ_DXLC01000084.1:0-25691 GCF_019414905.1 Streptococcus sp.
ATAGAGCATTCGCCTTCTAAGCGAACGGTCGCAGGTTCGAATCCTGCTGGGATCAATATAGTAGCAAAGCTGGGAATTTTCCCGGCTTTTTTCTTAAAAAAGTACACTTGGGGAGAAAAAAATGACAGTTGAGAGAATTTTATCTAAAATGAAATTTCATTTTGTATAATGGTTTTTGTAAGTTAGCTTACAAGAAAAAAACATTGAGGAGATTTTATTATGAAAAACACAGTTAAATTGGAACAGTTTGTAGCCTTGAAGGAAAAAGACTTGCAAAAGATTCAAGGTGGGGAGATGAGGAAAATGAATGAAAAGTCCTTTAATTTCTTTAATATCTTTAGAAGAAGATAAAGGAGTAGCAGAATGGATTTTTTCTTATTAGTAGATTTGATATTATATTTTTTAATTATTAGTCATAGTTACCGTTTAATTTGTAAAGGTCAAATAAATAGAAAAGAATTCTTCGTTTTTGGTGCTTATACATTACTAACAGACATAGTATTTGATTTTCCCTTCTATCTTCTAAATTTAGATGGGTTAGGGATTGAAACATTTTTATTTCCTTTATTCTTATATTCCTATTTTCGATGGATGAAACAGTATGAGAGGGATAGAGGACTATTTCTAAGTTTACTACTATCTCTTTTATATGAGAGCACTCATAACTTTTTGTCCGTAACTTTCTCCTCTATAACAGGAGACAATTTTGTTTTACAATATTATTACCTATTCTTTTCCGTTGTAACGGTGTTGACTTATGTTGTTATCTTAAAAATCATTCATTATTTCCATTTGGAACTAGCCTATTTTGACAAGGACTACCTTTATCCTTTCTTGAAAAAAGTATTTTTTGCCTTACTACTGCTCCATATTGTATCTTTCGTTTCAAATATGGTAAGTACGATTAAACATTTGAATAGTTTTGGAAGTATTTTATCATCTATTGTCTTTATTTCTCTCCTTTTGACCTTCTTTGCAATGAATTCGCATAAAGAACAAATGGAAAAAGAGATTGCTTTGAAGCAGAAGAAATTTGAACAGAAACATTTACAGAATTACACAGATGAAATTGTCGGATTGTATAATGAAATCCGTGGTTTTAGACATGACTATGCTGGGATGCTTGTCAGCATGCAGATGGCAATTGACAGTGGTAATTTACAGGAAATTGACAGAGTTTACAATGAAGTTTTGGTCAAAGCAAATCACAAACTGCGTTCAGATAAGTATACTTACTTTGACTTGAACAACATAGAAGATTCAGCTTTACGAAGTTTGGTTGCTCAGTCAATTGTCTATGCTCGAAATAATGGTGTAGAGTTTACACTGGAAGTAAAAGATACGATTACCAAGCTTCCAATAGACCTGCTGGATTTAGTTCGTATTATGAGCGTTTTATTGAACAATGCTGTCGAAGGATCAGCTGATAGTTATAAAAAGCAGATGGAAGTAGCAGTTATTAAGATGGAAACTGAAACAGTGATTGTGATTCAGAATTCATGTAAAATGACGATGACTCCTTCTGGAGATCTATTTGCTTTAGGATTCTCTACTAAGGGAAGAAATCGCGGAGTAGGATTAAATAATGTGAAAGAATTATTAGATAAGTACAATAATATTATTTTAGAAACAGAGATGGAAGGCAGTACATTTAGACAAATTATTAGATTTAAGAGGGAATTTGAATGAAAGTTTTAATTTTAGAGGATGTTATTGAACATCAAGTGAGACTAGAAAGAATATTGGATGAAATTTCGAAAGAATCGAATATTCCAATATCATACAAGACAACAGGAAAAGTCCGTGAATTTGAAGAATACATTGAAAACGATGAAGTAAATCAGCTTTATTTCCTAGATATCGATATTCATGGGATTGAAAAAAAGGGATTTGAAGTGGCTCAGCTCATTCGTCATTACAATCCTTACGCTATTATCGTCTTTATCACTAGTCGATCAGAGTTTGCGACTCTAACCTATAAATACCAGGTATCAGCCCTAGATTTTGTTGATAAGGATATCAATGATGAGATGTTTAAGAAGAGAATTGAGCAAAATATTTTCTACACGAAGAGTATGTTACTTGAAAATGAAGATGTTGTAGATTATTTTGATTACAATTACAAGGGAAATGATTTAAAAATTCCTTACCATGATATTTTGTATATTGAAACGACAGGTGTCTCTCATAAATTACGCATTATTGGTAAGAATTTTGCAAAAGAGTTCTATGGAACAATGACAGATATTCAGGAAAAGGACAAACATACCCAACGATTTTATTCTCCTCATAAGTCATTTTTGGTAAATATAGGCAATATTAGAGAAATTGACCGAAAGAATCTAGAAGTTGTTTTCTATGAAGATCATCGCTGTCCTATTTCAAGGTTAAAAATTAGAAAATTGAAAGATATTTTAGAGAAAAAATCTCAAAAGTGATTGACAATTAGTAAGAAATTGATATAATGGTTATATCTGCTACAGATAGAAGGTCCGTTGGTCAAGGGGTTAAGACACCGCCTTTTCACGGCGGTAACACGGGTTCGAATCCCGTACGGACTATTTTATCCGCCATAGCTCAGTTGGTAGTAGCGCATGACTGTTAATCATGATGTCGTAGGTTCGAGTCCTACTGGCGGAGTATAGATAAAAGGGAACACAGTTGTGTTCCTCTTTTTGTATCAATTTGTATCACCAAGCATCTTCATAAGGAAGTCTGTTATTTCTTGAGGACTTTCTTTTTTTCCATGTGCAATCCAAGTTTGACAGACACCAAAAAGTGCATGAGTTAGATAGATGCTACTATATTCTAATTCAGTGGTATTGAGATTCAGTTGCATAAAGCGTTTTTGTAAATCTGTGCTGAGCATGATATGAAGTTTATTTCTTAAGAAATTTTGGATTTCTTTAGTCCCATTTTCATAAAGAAGGGCGGCCAGAAGTGGTTCTGACTCTAGATATTCAAAGACTTCTAAAATAGCGTCTCTTTTGTGATGAGCATGTTTTTGAAAAATATATTCAAATGTATGGAATAGTTTGCTTTGATAGTGCTCAATCATATCATACTTATCCTTATAGTGAGTATAGAAGCTGGAACGACTAATCCCGGCTTTTTCTGCTAGCTTGACAGTAGAAATTTGATCAAATGGCTGTTCCATCAGTAATTGTACCATAGCATTTTCAATAGTTCGCTTTGTTTTTAAGCGTTTATTACTTTCTTGCATATTTCCTCCTTGTAAACAAATTAGACTATATGTCTAAAAATGGATTTTTTATCTTGTAATTTAGATTTTTTAATGTATAATCTATTATATCAAAATTTTAGACAATATGTTTAAAAAAGGAGAAGATATGTTTAAAGAATGGAAAGCAATTTTTAAAAAACCAACCTTTATTATTGTCATGATAGGGATTTCTCTTATTCCAGCTCTGTACAATATCATATTTTTGTCATCAATGTGGGATCCATATGGGCAATTGTCTGACTTACCTGTGGCAGTTGTCAATAATGATAAAGAGGCTTCCTATAATGGTAATATCATGGCAATAGGAAAAGACATGGTGTCCAATTTAAAAGAAAATAAAACCTTGGATTTTCATTTTGTAGATGAAGAGGAAGGAAATAAGGGATTGGAAGATGGCGATTACTATATGGTAGTGACTTTACCAAGTGATTTATCTGAAAAAGCAGCTTCTATTTTAACGAATCATCCAGAGCAAATGCAAATCGATTATCAGACTTCAAGTGGTCATAGTTTTATTGCTAGCAAGATGAGCGATTCTGCGATGACACAATTGAAGCAGAATGTTTCTACCAATGTAACCGAGACCTATACTAAAGCTTTATTTAACAAGATGGTCGAATTAAAAGATGGTATGAGTCAAGCAGCTTCTGGTAGTGAAAAATTAACTGATGGAGCGAATCAGTTAGTTACAGGAAGTCAAACATTAACTACCAACCTGCACTCTTTAGCAGATTCAAGTTTAACATTTTCAAATGGAACGGAGCAGTTTACTAAAGGATTATCCTCTTATGTTTCTGGTGTCGAACAACTTCATCTTGGCTTAGGAAATTTTAATAGTGGTTTAGTTACATATACTGGTGCAGTGAGTCAATTAGATAGCGGGTTAGGTCAATTATCTTCTAAAAGTCCTGAATTAGTAAAGGGAATCAATCAGTTATATACTGGTGTAGAATCCTATACTGGCGGTGTTTCTCAGCTTAATGCTGGTCTTAATCAATTTTCATCTGGTGTTAGTGCTTATACAAACGGAGTGGGAAATCTTGCAACAGGTGCTAATCAGTTATCCAATCAATCAGCTACACTTCGAATGAGGGTGGAGCAATTAAGTGAAGGGATCCAACAACTTTCTAGCAAGTTAGATGCTTCGTCTGGGAAAAAAGATCAAATTAATCAATTATCTTCAGGTCTAAATCAGTTAAATAAAGCTATTCAAAATATTGATGTTGGAGATACAAAACAATTAGATTCTGTTTTATCAAGTATAGCATCTCTTTCTAATCAAATGTTAGCAAGTGCTCAGTCTGAAAAAACAACTACATTAGCCAATATTCAATCGACAGCAGCTTATCAATCATTGACAAGTGAGCAACAAGCTGAGATAAGAGCTTCTGTATCTCAAAATTCAACTGATGGTATTCAATCGGCTCAGTCAATTGTAGCTTTAGTTAAAGGTTTACAGGGAAGTTTAGAAAACTTACAAAATCAATCATCTAATCTTTCGATTTTAAAAAATCAAGCTAATCAAGTATTACCGCTTGCTTCTACTTCTTTGACAGGATTGTCAAGTGGATTAACAGAGATACAAGGAGCTGTTACTAGCAAATTAGTTCCTGCCAGTCAGTCAATTGCATCAGGTGTAAATGCATATACTGCAGGTATTGATAAAGTTTCTCAAGGCGCAAGTCAACTAAGAGAAAAGAATTCCACCTTGACAGGTAGTTTGAACCAATTAGTTTCAGGATCAACTACCTTGACACAAAAATCTTCTAACTTGACAGCAGGAGTTGGTCAATTAGTTGAAAAAACTCCAAAATTAGTGTCTAGTATTGAAAAATTATCAACTGGCTCCAATCAATTGAATCGAAAGAGTCAAGAATTGATAGCAGGAGTTGATAAATTGCAGTCAGGATCTAGCCAACTAGCTGACAAATCCAGTCAGTTAATTTCAGGTGCTTCTCAATTAGAAAGTGGAGCTAATAAATTGGCAGATGGAGCTGGGAAACTAGCAGAAGGTGGAACAAAGTTAACTTCTGGATTGGAAGGTTTACAGACAGGAGTTGTTTCTTTAGGACAAGGACTAAGTAATGCTAGTGATCAACTTAAATCAGCATCAACGGAATCTAAAAATGCAGAGATTTTGTCAAATCCACTCAATCTTTCCAAAACAGACAATGACCAAGTTCCTGTAAATGGAATCGCAATGGCTCCTTATATGATATCAGTTGCTCTCTTTGTTGCAGCAATATCAACGAATATGATCTTTGCGAAGTTGCCTTCAGGACGTCATCCAGAGAGTCGTTGGGCTTGGTTGAAATCTCGAGCTGAAATAAATGGTATTATAGCTGTTTTAGCAGGAATTTTGGTATATGGAGGAGTTCATCTTATTGGTTTAACTGCTAATCATGAAATGAGAACATTTATTCTCATTATCCTAACAAGTTTAGTATTCATGTCCATGGTAACCGCTTTAACAACATGGAATAGCCGTATAGGAGCTTTCTTTTCTCTTATTTTGCTTTTATTACAGTTAGCATCAAGTGCAGGTACCTATCCACTTGCTTTGACAAATAATTTCTTTAGAGCTATTAATCCTTGGTTACCAATGAGTTATTCGGTTTCTGGATTACGACAAACAATTTCTATGACAGGAAATATTCATCATCAAGTCATTTTCCTTGCTGTGATATTAGCCCTATTTACTGGTTTAGGTATGCTAGCCTATCGACCTAAGAAAATGGAAGAAGATTAAAAAAATCGACCAACTGGTCGATTTTTTTATGTCTTAGATGACTTTCGTTTGTGATTATAGATTCCAAATAGTAAAAGAGAAGTAAAGGAACAGATTGCTCCAACAACAAACCCATTGGGAATAAAGGAAAGTGTAATAGTTCCTTTTCCCTTAGAAATGTCAACTTTTATAAAACCAGTTTGAGCTTGTTTAATTTCTATTTTCTTACCATCTTGGTAGGCAGACCAACCTTTGTCATAAGGAATGGTGAAGAAAATAGATGTATCTTGTTGGACATCATATGTAGCAAAAACCTTGTTTTTAGAAGTTGATACTGTTACAGGTTGTTCTTTAATTTTTTGAATTGCCTCAGTTAAAGTTTGGGTATCTAAACGGTAGAAGGTAGGAGATTCAAATGATACTTGTGAATTTTCAGGGAAACTAACATGAATATTGAAAGTTTTTGTATATTTTGTATAGCCTAGATTAAAGAAGGAGAAGACATTATCAGTTGTAAAAGTTTTCTTTTCTCCATTTACAAGGATGTCAACCTTTTTTTGTTTGTCATTAGAAAAGTGAAGATTTGTGAAAGAAAGATAAACTTGGCTGTTTTCTGGCACTTCAATTTGATACTGGATTGCTGCATCCTCATTTGAAGAACTTGTGACACTAATCAAATCATTAGTATTTTCTGTTTTGTCATAAGGGATTGGAGAAAAATAATCAAAATCGACGTTAGCAAGTTGATTTAAAAATGAGGCCTGATTATCCAAGGTATGTTCATTGAACTTGACATCATTGTAAACAGATTGACTAGCAAAGGCAATCGGGAGAGAGAATTGATTTTCATATAGGGTAAGATTATCTTTTTGATAGATATCTTTAAAACCATATTTATCAATAGGACTGTCTGAGATATTGTACTGGATACCAAATAAACTATCAGCTAAAATACTATTATTTGCATAGCGTAGATTGAGATTAGTCCCAGAGGATTTAAAACCAAGTTTATCCAAAGTAGAGCTTGCTGAACGATTTCGAACAGATGAAAATTGAGAGATTCCATTATAGTTGAATTTCATACTGTCATTTCCTGTCTGAGTTTGTAGTTTTTCAGTACGAGTAAATTGATTTCCAATATATGTTGAGAAAGATTCCATAGCTGGGATATCTCGATTATATGAACTTCGAGAAGCAAAACCCCATTCTTTAGCAATTCCGTCTATTTGAGATGAAGCATTTAAACTTATTTCAACCATTATAAATAAAGAAATTAGAATGGCAAATAGATTTACAGAGATAAACTTTTTGATAACTGCAAGGAGTAAAAGCGAATAGACAACCAAAAATTCAAGAGTAAGCAGAATATTCAAATCTGTTAAAAAAGAATAATGTGATTTTAGATAGATGGTAGCTAAAAATCCTGCTACCACAAAAAAAAGCGAAACTAAAAAATTCCAGATTTTAATTTCTTTCAGACGATTTAAGACCTCTGCTGCTGTGTAAATTAACAAGGTAGAGAAAATCCAAGCATAGCGATGTAAAAACATGTTTGGAGTATGCATGCCTTGCCAAAATAAATCAAGAGCTTCAATATAAAAGCTTGCAATTAGAAATGCAAAGAAGATTGCATAGATAAGTTTCACGTGAAACTTAATAGATTTCAGCGTAAAAAATAAAATGGTCAAAATAAAGGGAAGTAGTCCAACAAAAATCATTGGGATGGCTCCATACTTTGTTGTGTCAAAGGAACCAATGAATTGTTTAGCAAAGAGATCAAGATACCAGCTACTTTCAGTTTGAAACTTTGTAATTTCAGTTAATTTTTCCCCATGTGTCTGTAAATCAAATAGAGTAGGCAGAGTCAGAATCAAACTAGCCATACCAGCTAAAACGGAGGTGATTATGAAATCAAGAAAAGATGATTTTCGAGTTTTAAAGTCCCAAGAAATTTGACATAGATACCAGAAAATAAGAAACAATACTGTCATATAGCCAAAATAATAATTTTGAATAAACAAAATTGACAGACTTGTAAAGTACAATAGGAATTTCTTTTCAGTGATAAGTAGCTGTAAACCAGTTATAATTAAAGGAATCAAGATAAAAACATCTATCCAGGTTTTTATCTCTAGTTGACTAACTGTGAAACTCATCAGAGCATAGGAACTAGATAAAGCTAGTTTTAAAGGCTTAGGAATCGATTGAAATAATTTATTTAAACTAAAGTAAGTTGACAGTCCAATCAATCCAAATTTTAAGAGAGTTGTCAGATAGACAGCATCTGGCATATTAGTTAGATCAAAAAAGTAAACTAGTGGTGAAAGGAAACTACCCAAGTAATAACTAGATAGGGCATAGAAATTTAATCCAAGGCCACTTGTAAAGGTGTAAAACAGACTACCATTTCCATGTAGGATATTTCGTAAGGCTACATCAAAAATAACGTATTGATGAAAGCCATCTCCTAATAGAGGAGAGTTGTCGCTATTCCAGTAGATACCTTGAGATAGATATACTCCTATCATAATGATTATGGGAATGATGAAAGAAACAAAATAGGTCCAATATGTTTTAAAAAATAATTTCATGTTACCTCATAAAATGTTATAAAACTCAGCTGGTTAACCCAACTGAGTTTTGAAGTTTTATTTAGTCTTTCCAAAGTTCTTTAACTTTTGCTTGTACTTCTGCATTTTCTAGGAATTCATCATAGGTTTCATCAATACGGTCAATGACGCCATTTTTAGACAAGACAATGATATGGTTAGCTAGAGTTTGAATAAACTCGTGGTCATGGCTGGCAAAGATGATTGATTCTTTAAAGTTTTTCAATCCATCGTTCAAGCTTGAGATAGATTCTAAGTCCAAGTGATTGGTTGGATCATCGAGGACAAGGACATTTGATTTTAATAGCATGAGTTTTGAAAGCATGACACGAACTTTTTCTCCCCCTGACAAGACGTTGACAGGTTTGTTAACCTCATCTCCAGAGAAGAGCATACGGCCAAGGAAACCGCGTAGGAAAGTATTGTCATCTTCTTCTTTACTTGCGAATTGACGCAACCAGTCAAGGATTGACTCTCCTCCTGCAAAATCTGCCGAGTTATCTTTTGGCAAGTAAGAACGGCTAGTAGTTACTCCCCACTTGACAGTTCCTTCATAATCAATGTCTCCCATGATTGCACGAATTAATGCAGTCGTTTGGATGTCATTTTGTCCAATAAGCGCTGTCTTATCACCTGGACGCAAGATAAAGCTGATATTATCTAAAATAGTCTCACCATCAATCTTTACAGTTAGATTTTCTACTGTCAAGAGATCATTACCGATTTCACGCTCTGCTTTAAAGTTGATAAATGGATATTTACGACTAGATGGTACAATTTCTTCAAGTTCAATCTTATCAAGCATTTTCTTACGTGATGTTGCTTGTCTTGATTTAGAAGCATTAGCAGAGAAACGAGCTACGAATTCTTGCAATTGCTTAATTTTTTCTTCTGCTTTAGCATTACGGTCTGCTAGCAATTTAGCAGCGAGCTCAGAAGATTCCTTCCAGAAGTCGTAGTTTCCGACATAGAGTTTGATTTTTCCAAAGTCAAGGTCGGCCATGTGAGTACATACTTTGTTTAAGAAGTGACGGTCGTGGGATACTACGATAACGGTGTTATCAAAGTCAATCAAGAAGTCTTCTAACCAAGTAATAGATTGGATGTCTAAACCGTTGGTAGGCTCGTCCAAGAGAAGAACATCTGGTTTACCAAAAAGTGCTTTGGCGAGGAGAACTTTTACTTTTTCACCGTTGGCCAATTCGCTCATGTTTTGATAGTGCAATTCTTCTGGAATGTTTAGGTTTTGAAGTAGTTGAGAGGCTTCGCTTTCTGCTTCCCAGCCTCCAAGCTCGGCAAACTCTCCTTCGAGTTCGGCAGCACGCACTCCATCCTCATCTGAGAAATCTTCCTTCATGTAGATAGCATCTTTCTCTTTCATGATGCTATAAAGTTTTTCATTTCCCATGATAACGACATCAATGGCACGTTCATCTTCATAGTCAAAGTGATTTTGACGAAGAACGGAGAGACGTTCATCTGGACCAAGAGAGATGTGACCAGTAGTAGGTTCGATATCTCCGGCTAAAATTTTTAAAAAGGTTGATTTTCCGGCACCATTAGCACCGATTAATCCGTAAGTATTTCCTTCTGTAAATTTGATATTGACATCATCAAAAAGTTTGCGATCACTAAAACGTAGTGAAACATCAGATACTGTAAGCAATGTTTTTCTCCTATATGTGTAATATATTTATTCTACTAGAAAATACGGAAATATTCAAATTTTTATCTGTCAATTTTGTGTAAATTACATTTACAGCATACTTTACACAAATCCGTAAATAGCAAGATTGATTTATTTTAATAAATTGCAGTTATTTCATTAAAAAAATGCTATAATTGAAGGGACCATATCGAAGGAGAATAAAATGACTAAACCCATTATTTTAACAGGAGACCGTCCAACAGGAAAATTGCATATTGGACATTATGTTGGAAGTCTCAAAAATCGAGTATTATTACAGGAAGAGGATAAGTATGATATGTTTGTGTTCTTGGCTGACCAACAAGCCTTGACAGATCATGCCAAAGATCCTCAAACCATTGTAGAGTCTATCGGAAATGTGGCTTTGGATTATCTTGCAGTTGGATTGGATCCAAGTAAGTCAACTATCTTTATTCAAAGCCAAATTCCAGAATTAGCTGAGTTGTCTATTTATTATATGAATTTGGTGTCATTAGCACGTTTGGAGCGTAATCCAACTGTCAAGACAGAAATTGCTCAGAAAGGATTTGGAGAAAGCATTCCGACAGGATTCTTGGTCTATCCAATAGCTCAAGCAGCTGACATCACAGCTTTCAAGGCCAATTATGTTCCTGTTGGGACAGATCAGAAACCAATGATTGAGCAAACTCGTGAGATTGTTCGTTCTTTTAACAATGCATATAATTGTGATGTCTTGGTGGAACCGGAAGGTATTTATCCAGAAAATGAGAGAGCAGGGCGTTTACCTGGTTTAGATGGAAATGCTAAAATGTCTAAATCACTCAATAACGGTATTTATTTAGCTGATGATGCGGATACTTTGCGTAAAAAAGTGATGAGTATGTATACAGATTCAGATCATATCCGCGTTGAGGATCCAGGTAAAATTGAAGGAAATATGGTTTTCCATTATCTAGATGTTTTTGGTCGTCCAGAAGATACTCAAGAAATTGCAGACATGAAAGAACATTATCAACGAGGTGGTCTTGGTGATGTGAAGACCAAGCGTTATCTACTTGAAATATTAGAACGTGAACTTGGTCCTATTCGTGAGCGCCGTATTGAATTTGCTAAGGATATGGGAGAAGTTTATAATATGCTTCAAAAAGGTAGTGAAAGAGCGCGTGAAGTTGCAGGTCAAACCCTATCTGAGGTTAAAGGAGCAATGGGACTTCATTACTTTAACTAAGTTTATTTTACAAGAAACTATCATTTCTATCTCGAAGAAAAGATAGTTTTTTATTTACCCCTGTAACATTTGACAAATTTTTATAGAATGGTATGATAGATACAATATAAAAAGAGTCAAGCTCAAAAAGAAAGAAAAGAGGAAACTTCGAATGTCTAATTGGGACACTAAATTTTTGAAAAAAGGTTTTACCTTTGATGATGTATTGCTTATTCCAGCTGAAAGTCATGTGTTGCCTAACGATGCAGATTTAACAACTAAATTGGCAGATAATCTGACTTTAAATATCCCAATTATTACCGCTGCCATGGACACAGTTACAGAGAGTCAAATGGCCATTGCTATTGCTCGTGCAGGCGGTCTCGGAGTTATCCATAAAAACATGTCAATTGCTCAACAAGCAGACGAGGTTCGTAAGGTAAAACGTTCTGAAAATGGAGTTATTATTGATCCGTTCTTTTTGACACCTGAACATACAATTGCTGAAGCAGATGAGCTTATGGGTCGTTACCGCATTAGTGGTGTTCCAGTTGTTGAAACACTTGAAAATCGTAAATTGGTTGGTATTTTGACAAACCGAGATCTTCGTTTTATTTCAGACTATAACCAACCAATCTCAAACCATATGACTAGTGAAAATCTTGTTACTGCTCCTGTGGGTACAGATCTTGCAACAGCTGAGAGTATTCTTCAAGAACACCGTATTGAAAAACTTCCGTTGGTAGATGAAGAAGGCCGTCTTTCTGGTTTGATTACTATCAAAGATATTGAAAAAGTTATTGAGTTCCCAAATGCTGCTAAAGATGAGTTTGGTCGTCTTCTAGTTGCAGGTGCAGTAGGTGTTACTTCAGATACTTTTGAACGTGCAGAAGCTCTTTTTGAGGCAGGAGCGGATGCGATTGTTATTGATACTGCGCATGGTCATTCTGCAGGTGTCTTGCGTAAAATTGCTGAGATTCGTTCTCATTTCCCAGATCGTACTTTGATTGCTGGAAATATTGCTACTGCTGAAGGTGCACGTGCCCTTTATGAAGCAGGTGTAGACGTTGTCAAGGTTGGTATTGGGCCAGGTTCAATCTGTACAACTCGTGTGATTGCTGGTGTCGGTGTTCCGCAAGTAACAGCTATCTATGATGCTGCAGCTGTTGCGCGTGAATATGGTAAAACGATCATTGCTGACGGTGGAATCAAGTATTCTGGAGATATTGTAAAAGCCCTTGCTGCAGGTGGAAATGCAGTTATGCTTGGATCAATGTTTGCTGGAACTGATGAAGCTCCAGGCGAAACTGAAATCTTCCAAGGACGTAAGTTTAAGACTTACCGTGGTATGGGATCAATTGCTGCTATGAAGAAAGGTTCAAGCGATCGTTACTTCCAAGGTTCTGTCAATGAAGCAAACAAACTCGTTCCAGAAGGAATTGAAGGTCGTGTTGCTTATAAAGGTGCTGCAGCTGATATTGTCTTCCAAATGATTGGTGGTATTCGTTCTGGTATGGGTTACTGTGGTGCAGCTAACCTTAAAGAACTACACGATAATGCTCAATTTATTGAAATGTCTGGTGCTGGTTTGAAAGAGAGCCATCCTCATGATGTACAAATTACTAATGAGGCACCAAATTATTCTATGTAAAAAAACAATGAAAAGAACTCCAGTAAAAACAGGAGTTCTTTTACAATGTTGTCAATTTTCATTTACAGTAACTTTACCATCCTGAATAGTGAAGATACTTAGATTTTCTGGCAGATTTTGAAGATGATCTAAGCTTGTTGTTGTGATAAAGGTTTGGATTGAATGAGAAATCGTTTCTAATAATTTTAACTGTCTAGTGTTGTCAAGTTCACTCATGACATCGTCAAGCAGTAATATTGGAGATTCTGTAGTAATACTTTCCATTAACTCGATTTCTGCTAATTTTATAGAAAGGACGAGACTACGATGTTGGCCTTGACTTCCGAAACTAGCATCCATCCCATTTATATAAAAAGAAATGTCATCTCGATGAGGACCGACACCAGTATTCTTTTTAAATAAATCTCTGGCTCTACTTTTTTCTAAAGCAATTTTGAAAGATTCGGATAAGTCTTCTTTGTCAGTTATATTGACAGAAGATTGATAGGATATTGACAACTCTTCAATCTGATTAGAGAGTTCAAAATGTTTCTTACGACCAAAATATTCTAGTTTTTTTATGAAATCTAAGCGTTGATTCATTACACGACATCCATAATCAATTAGCTGATCATCTAAGACTGAAAGGAAGGTTTCATCTATTTTTTGAGCTGATTTTAGATAAGTGTTTCTTTGTTTTAGGATGTGGTTATAATTGGTTAAGTCTGATAGATAGATGGGCTTAATTTGTCCAAGCTCCATATCAATGAATTTTCGTCGAACTGAAGGTGCTCCTTTAATTAGTTGTAAATCTTCAGGAGCAAATAAGACAACATTCATGTGTCCGACATAATCTGAAAGTCGTGCCTGTTTTAAGTGATTAACTTTTGTTACACGGCCTTTTTGTGTTAGTTCAATTTCGAGAGGAATGGATCCCGTTTTTTTCTGAACAAGACCTGAAAGATGAAGTTGTTTCTCATCAAAATGAATGAGATTTTTATCTGTTCTAGTTCGATGACTACGTGTTAAGGCTAAAAAATAGATAGCCTCTAACATATTTGTTTTACCTTGTGCATTACGTCCTAAAAAGACATTTAATTTAGGATTAAAGTCTATTTTCGTCTCTTTGTAATTACGAAAAGTCTTGAGAGATAGGTTTTGTAGCCACATGATTATCTACCAGGGAATCGTGGAGCTTGTTTGCTTTTAGGTGATGAAGTAGGTTTCGATTTGTCTTTTTTAACTCCCTTATTCATCTCTTTGACAAGTTTAGCAATCCGTTCTTTTTCAACCTTATCAGCTTGGTATTCATCTTGTTCTTCAGAAGTGGGTTGTGTCAACAAGATGTCAATGTCCATGTCAGGGATGTCAACTTTATCACCAATACGAAGTTTTTTACCACGACGATTCTCTAATTCCCCATTAAAGTAAACAGAATGTTCAGAGAGAAATGATTTGATAGCTCCTCCGCTATGTGTAATTCCAAGTTCTTTGAGTAGTGCTTGGAGGGTAATAAATTCTTCAAATAATTTGTATTCCATAATTCACCTCAATCTTTGGTATTATACCATATTTTCCTAAAAATAGTGAGAGAAACAAGGAGTAATGTAAGCGATTTTTATTTCAAAAGTGTTACAGAGAACAAGAAAATTTCAGGTTTTCGTGATATAATAGAAGTCTGTATATAAGGAGGTAAATCATGGAGTTAGTGCATGGAATTTCAACACATTTTATCCAATCAAAGAAGTTTAAAACGAACAAAATCACCGTGCGTTTTACCGCTCCATTATCTCTTGATACGATTGCAGGTCGCATGTTGAGTGCGAGTATGCTAGAGACTGCTAATCAGATATACCCCACTTCTCAAGATTTGAGAAGACATTTGGCCAGTCTATACGGTACAGATATGTCAACCAATTGTTTCAGAAGAGGGCAAAGTCACATTGTAGAATTGACATTTACCTACGTTCGTGATGAGTTTTTGAGTAGGAAAAATGTGCTAACTTCTCAGGTTTTGGAACTAGTAAAAGAAACTCTTTTTTCCCCCGTAGTAGTTGATAATGGGTTTGATCCGGCCTTATTTGAAATTGAGAAAAAACAATTGCTAGCAAGTTTAGCAGCTGATATGGATGATTCTTTTTACTTTGCACATAAAGAATTGGATAAATTATTTTTTCATGATGAACGTCTTCAATTGGAATATAGTGATTTACGAAATCGTATTTTAGTTGAAACTCCACAAAGTTCTTATTCTTGTTTCCAAGAATTTTTGGCTAGTGATCGAATAGATTTCTTTTTCCTAGGTGATTTTAATGAGGTTGAAATTCAAAATGTATTAGAATCATTTGGCTTTAAAGGTCGAAAAGGAGATGTGAAGGTTCAGTATTGTCAACCTTATTCAAATGTCCTTCAGGAAGGTATGGTTCGGAAAAATGTGGGACAATCCATTTTGGAATTAGGTTATCATTGCCCTTCTGAATATGGTGATGAGCAACATTTACCCATGATTGTAATGAATGGTTTACTTGGTGGATTTGCTCACTCTAAACTATTTACAAATGTCCGTGAAAATGCTGGATTGGCTTATACTATTTCAAGTCAGCTCGATTTGTTTAGTGGATTCTTGAGGATGTATGCTGGTATCAATCGAGAAAATCGTAACCAGGCTCGTAAAATGATGAATAATCAACTGATTGATTTAAAAAAAGGATATTTTACAGAGCTTGAGCTAGAGCAGACCAAGGAAATGATTCGTCGGTCTTTGTTACTTTCTCAAGATAATCAAGATTCATTGATTGAACGTGCTTATCAAAATGCCTTACTTGGAAAATCTTCAGCAGACTTTAAAGGTTGGATTGCAAAACTCGAGCAAGTTGACAAAGATGCTATTTGTAGAGCAGCTAATAATGTGAAACTACAGACGATTTACTTTATGGAAGGAATAGAATGACAAAGGTTGTTTTTGAAGAAAAATACTATCCAGCTGTAAAAGAAATGGTTTATCGAACTCGTTTGTCAAATGGATTGACAGTTGCTCTTTTGCCTAAAAAGGAATTTAAAGAGGTTTACGGGAGTGTAACTGTACAGTTTGGTTCGGTAGATACGCTTGTCACAGAAGTTGACGGAGATGTAAAAGAATATCCTGGAGGAATTGCTCATTTTCTTGAACATAAATTATTTGAGAGAGAAGATGCTAGCGATTTGATGTCTGCTTTTACGAGTCTAGGTGCAGATAGTAATGCCTTTACAAGCTTTACAAAAACAAGTTATCTTTTTTCAGCAACGGATCATTTTTTAGAAAATTTAGAGTTACTTGATGAATTGGTAACATCAGCACATTTTTCTGAAGATTCCATTTTAAGAGAGCAGGATATTATTCAGCAAGAACGAGAAATGTATCAAGATGATCCAGATTCGTGTTTATTCTTTTCAACCTTAGCGAATTTGTATCCTGGTACACCTTTAGCAACGGATATAGTTGGAAGCGAGGAGTCTATTTCCCAAATCAATCTAACTAAATTGCAAGAAAATTTTACAAAGTTTTACAAACCTGTAAACATGTATCTGTTTTTAGTTGGTGATTTTGATGTGGAGCAAGTACAGGACTATTTTGAAAGAAAAGAATTGAAAGATTTAGATGTTCAGGAAGTAGTAAGAGAAAAATTTGTTTTACAGTCTGTAAAGCAAACAGACAGTATGAGAATGGAAGTATCTTCTCCCAAACTAGCGATTGGGATTAGAGGTAATCGAGAAGTTGCTGAGGTGTATTGCTATCGACATCATATTTTATTAAAATTATTGTTTGCAATGATGTTTGGTTGGACTTCGGATCGTTTTCAAAAGTTATATGAGTCAGGTAAAATAGATGCTTCCTTATCTCTTGAAATTGAAGTAACAAGTCGTTTTCATTTTGTTATGTTGACAATGGATACGAAAGAGCCAGTTGCTTTATCTCATCAATTTAGGAAGGCCATTCGTAATTTTACAAAGGATTTAGATATTACAGAGGATCATTTAGATATTATCAAAAGAGAGATGTTTGGAGAATTTTTCAGTAGCATGAACTCTCTTGAATTTATTGCAACGCAATATGATGCTTTTGAATATGGTGAGACAATTTTTGATTTACCAAAGATTTTACAGGAAATTACTTTAGAGGATGTCCTTGAAGCAGGGCATCACTTAATAGATGATGGTGACATAGTTGATTTTACAATATTCCCATCGTAGTAACCTATCATAATAGACACTAGAAAGAAGGGATGACAAGTATGAGGAAAAAAACAATTGGTGAGGTTTTACGATTAGCTAGAATCAATCAGGGATTGAGTTTAGATGAATTGCAGAAAAAGACAGAAATCCAGTTAGATATGTTGGAAGCAATGGAAGCAGACGATTTCGATCAACTTCCAAGTCCTTTTTACACGCGTTCTTTCTTGAAAAAATATGCATGGGCTGTTGAGTTAGATGATCAAATTGTTTTGGATGCTTATGATTCTGGGAGTATGATTACTTATGAGGAAGTAGATGTTGATGAAGATGAGTTGACAGGTCGTAGACGTTCAAGTAAGAAAAAGAAGAAAAAAACATCCTTTTTACCTTTATTTTATTTTATCCTTTTTGCTTTATCGATTTTAATTTTTGTGACCTATTATGTTTGGAACTATATTCAAACTCAACCAGAGGGAGCTTCTCTTTCTAATTACAGTGTGGTTCAATCAACAAGTTCAATAAGTTCAACTAGCTCTGTTACTCACTCCTCAAGTAGTAGTTCATCTAGCAGTTCTTCTAGTATAGAATCAGCTATAAGTGTATCAGGCGAAGGAAATCATGTAGAAATCGCTTATAAGACAAGTAAGGAAACAGTTAAATTGCAATTGGCAGTTTCAGATGTTACAAGTTGGGTCAGCGTTTCAGAAAGCGAACTTGAGGGCGGTGTAACCTTATCGCCAGAGAAGAAAAGTGCAGAAGCAACAGTTGCAACTAAAAGTCCTGTAACAATTACGTTAGGTGTTGTAAAAGGTGTTGCTTTGACAGTAGATAATCAGACTGTTGATTTATCGAAATTAACAGCTCAGACTGGACAAATCACTGTAACCTTTACTAAAAATTAAGGAAAAACGAATGAAAAAAGAACAAATTCCCAATCTCTTAACAATAGGTCGAATTCTCTTTATACCTATTTTTATCTTTATTTTAACGATAGGAAATTCGATAGAGAGTCATATAGTGGCAGCTATTATCTTTGCTGTTGCCAGTATTACCGACTATTTAGATGGATATTTAGCTCGTAAATGGAATGTGGTCAGTAATTTTGGTAAATTTGCAGATCCTATGGCGGATAAGTTACTAGTTATGTCGGCTTTTATTATGTTGATTGAGTTAGGTATGGCTCCGGCTTGGATTGTTGCAGTTATTATCTGTCGAGAGTTGGCTGTGACAGGTTTAAGGCTTTTATTGGTTGAAACTGGTGGAACGGTTTTAGCAGCGGCAATGCCTGGAAAAATTAAAACTTTCAGTCAGATGTTTGCCATTATTTTCTTGCTATTACATTGGACTTTGCTTGGTCAAGTTCTACTTTATGTAGCCTTATTTTTCACTATCTACTCTGGCTATGATTATTTCAAGGGTAGTGCCTATATATTTAAAGGGACATTTGGTTCGAAATGAAATCAATAATTGATGTAAAAAATCTTTCTTTTCGTTATAAGGAAAGTCAGGAGTACTATGATGTGAAAGATATTACGTTTCACGTGAAACGTGGGGAATGGCTTTCGATTGTAGGGCACAATGGTAGTGGTAAATCAACGACGGTTCGATTAATTGATGGCTTACTTGAAGCAGAATCCGGAGAGATTGCAATTGATGGCCAACGGTTGACTGAGGGAAATGTTTGGAGCATACGTCGTCAAATCGGTATGGTTTTTCAAAATCCAGATAATCAATTTGTTGGAGCGACTGTTGAAGATGATGTTGCCTTTGGTTTGGAAAATCAGGGCCTTTCTCGTCAAGAAATGAAAAAGAGAGTGGAAGAAGCTCTGGTTTTAGTTGGCATGTTGGAATTTAAAAAGAGAGAGCCAGCGCGTTTATCGGGTGGCCAAAAGCAACGTGTAGCTATTGCAGGTGTTGTAGCCCTAAGACCAGCTATTCTAATTCTAGATGAAGCAACGAGTATGTTGGATCCTGAGGGTCGTAGAGAACTGATTGAGACAGTAAAAGGAATTCGGAAAGACTATGATATGACGGTCATTTCCATTACACATGATTTGGAAGAAGTTGCCATGAGTGACCGTGTGTTGGTCATGAAAAAAGGGGAAATTGAATCAACTAGTAGTCCAAGAAATCTTTTCTCTCGAAATGATTTAGATCAAATTGGATTAGACGATCCTTTTGCCAATCAATTAAAACATTCTTTGAGCCAGAATGGCTATGATTTGCCTGAAAATTATTTGACAGAAAGTGAGCTAGAGGATAAGCTATGGGAATTGCTCTAGAAAATGTGAGTTTTACATATCAAGAAGGGACTCCTTTAGCTTCAACAGCTTTGTCGGATGTTTCTTTGACGATTGAAGATGGTTCTTATACGGCCTTAATTGGGCATACAGGTAGCGGGAAATCAACTATTTTGCAACTCTTAAATGGTTTATTGGTGCCAAGTCAAGGAAGTGTACGAGTTTTTGATACCTTAATCACCTCGAATTCTAAAAATAAAGATATTCGTCAAATTAGAAAACAGGTTGGCTTGGTATTTCAGTTTGCTGAAAATCAGATTTTTGAAGAAACAGTATTGAAAGACGTTGCTTTTGGACCGCAAAATTTTGGAGTTTCTGAAGAAGATGCGGAGCAGATTGCGCGTGAGAAACTGGCTCTGGTTGGAATTGATGAATCACTTTTTAATCGTAGCCCGTTTGAGCTATCGGGTGGACAAATGAGACGTGTCGCCATTGCAGGCATACTTGCCATGGAGCCAGCTATATTAGTTTTAGATGAGCCCACAGCAGGCCTAGATCCCCTGGGAAGAAAAGAGATGATGAATTTGTTCAAAAAACTCCACCAGTTAGGGATGACCATCGTCTTGGTAACGCACTTGATGGATGATGTTGCTGAATATGCGAATCAAGTCTATGTAATGGAAAAGGGACGTTTAGTTAAGTTTGGTAAACCTAGTGATGTCTTTCAAGATGTTGTCTTTATGGAAGAAGTGCAGTTGGGAGTACCTAAGATTACAGCCTTTTGTAAACGATTGGCTGATAGAGGCGTGTCATTTAAACGATTACCGATTAAGATAGAGGAGTTCAAGGAGTCGCTAAATGGATAGTATGATTTTGGGGCGTTATATCCCAGGGGATTCGATTGTTCACCGGTTGGATCCACGTAGCAAATTGCTTGCTATGATGCTACTGATTTTAATCGTTTTTTGGGCTAATAATCCTTTGACGAATCTAATTCTTTTTATAGCGACAGGGATATTTATTGCCTTGTCAGGAGTATCTCTTTCATTTTTTATTCAGGGCTTGAAATCTATGTTTTTCTTGATTGCCTTCACAACTATTTTTCAACTATTTTTCATTTCTAATGGGAATGTTTTATTTGAGTTTTCGTTTGTGAGAATCACGGATTATGCTTTGCAACAAGCTGGAATTATTTTTTGTCGCTTTGTATTGATTATTTTCTTTTCAACTTTGTTAACCTTAACGACCATGCCCTTAAGTTTAGCCTCAGCTGTCGAAGCTTTGTTAGCGCCTTTAAAGCGTGTGAAAGTTCCAGTTCATGAAATTGGATTGATGCTGTCCATGAGTTTGCGTTTTGTTCCGACATTAATGGATGATACGACGCGAATTATGAATGCACAGAAAGCGCGTGGAGTGGATTTTGGTGAAGGAAGCATTGTTCAAAAGGTGAGGGCTATGATTCCTATTTTGATTCCTCTTTTTGCGACAAGTTTAAAACGTGCGGATTCCTTGGCTATCGCCATGGAAGCGCGTGGTTATCAGGGTGGAAAAGGTAGAAGTCAATACAGAAAATTGAAATGGACCCGAAAGGATACGCTGACCATTCTTGTTATTATCATACTTGGTTGTTGCTTATTTTTCTTAAAATCTTAGTAGCTTTCAGGAATTGATAAAAAATTACTGTAACAGTTTTTGATATAAAGGTAGGGATATGAACCGTTTTAAAAAATCAAAATATGTCATTATTGTTTTTGTCACTGTTATGCTTGTGTCAGCTCTCTTAGCGACGACTTATTCAAGTACAATTGTGACAAGATTAGGAGATGGAATCTCATTGGTTGATAGGGTTGTTCAAAAACCTTTTCAGTGGTTTGATTCTGTCAAATCAGATTTGGCTCATTTGACACGCACTTATAATGAAAATGAAAGTTTGAAGAAACAGATTTACCAATTAGAAGTTAAATCAAATGAGGCGGAAAGTTTAAAGACGGAAAATGAACAACTGCGCCAATTGCTTGATATGAAGTCCAAATTGCAAGCTACAAAGACTTTGGCAGCAGATGTTATTATGCGTTCTCCGGTATCTTGGAAGCAGGAGTTGACCTTAGATGCAGGCAAATCAAAAGGGGCTTCTGAGAATATGTTAGCAATTGCAAATGGTGGCTTGATTGGGAGTGTCTCAAAAGTAGAGGAGAACTCTACCATGGTCAATCTTCTGACAAATACGGAAAATGCTGATAAGATTTCTGTTAAAATTCAACATGGTTCTACTACAATTTATGGAATTATTGTTGGCTACGACAAGGAAAATGAAGTTCTTAAAATTAGCCAATTAAATAGCAATAGCGATATTAGTACAGGCGATAAGGTGACAACGGGTGGATTAGGAAACTTTAACGTTGCGAATATTCCTGTTGGTGAAGTGGTTGCCACAACGCATAGTACAGACTATTTGACACGAGAAGTAACTGTTAAATTGAGTGCAGATACTCATAATGTGGATGTGATAGAATTAGTGGGGAATTCATGATGAGACAGTTGAAGCGGGTTGGAGTGTTTTTATTGCTTCCTTTCTTTGTTCTAATTGACGCCCATATTAGCCAGCTTCTGGGCTCATTTTTCCCCCATGTACATTTGGCTAGTCATTTTCTATTTTTATTTCTCTTATTTGAGACGATAGAAGTATCAGAGTATCTCTACCTAGTCTATTGTTTTGTGATAGGCTTGGTTTACGATGTTTACTTTTTCCATCTAATAGGGATTGCAACTCTCTTATTTATCTTATTGGGAGCCTTTCTTCATAAATTGAATAGTGTTATTTTATTGAATCGTTGGACAAGAATCTTGGCTATGATTGTTATGAGTTTTCTATTTGATATGGGAGCTTATCTCTTTGCATTAGCGGTAGGTTTAACTCTAGATAGTCTGCCGATTTTTATCGTTTATAGCCTAGTACCATCCATGATTTTAAATCTTGTGTGGATGCTTATTTTTCAGTTTATTTTTGAAAGATATTATCTATAAGAAAGAAACAAAAATGTAACAAAGGCGTAATATTCATTAGGCCTTTTTTTGGTATACTAGTATTGTCTTTAAAAGAAGGAGTATCTACGTAATATGAAGAAAAAAATCTTAGCGTCACTTTTATTAAGTACAGTAATGGTTTCTCAAGTAGCTGTTTTAACAACTGCGCATGCAGAAACTACTGATGACAAAATTGCTGCTCAAGATAATAAAATTAGTAACTTAACAGCACAACAACAAGAAGCCCAAAAACAAGTTGACCAAATTCAGGAGCAAGTATCAGCTATTCAAGCTGAGCAATCTAACTTGCAAGCTGAAAATGATAGATTACAAGCAGAATCTAAAAAACTTGAGAATGAGATTACAGAACTTTCTAAAAACATTGTATCTCGCAATGATTCTTTGGAAAAACAAGCCCGTAGTGCTCAAACAAATGGAGCTGCAACCAGCTACATCAATACGATTGTAAACTCAAAATCAATTACAGAAGCTATTTCACGTGTAGCAGCAATGAATGAAATCGTATCTGCTAACAACAAAATGTTGGAACAACAAAAAGCAGATAAAAAAGCAATTTCTGAGAAGCAAGTGGCAAACAATGACGCAATTAATACAGTAATTGCAAATCAACAGAAATTGTCTGATGATGCGCAAGCTTTAACAACGAAACAAGCTGAGTTGAAGGCTGCAGAATTAAATCTTGCTGCTGAAAAAGCTACAGCAGAAGATGAAAAAGCAAGTTTGCTAGAGAAAAAAGCAGAAGCAGAAGTAGCAGCAAAAGCAGCAGCAGAGGCAGAAGCAACTTACAAGGCAAAACAAGTAAGTCAACAACAAACAGTTGTTGCTTCTGGAAATACGACTTTTGCAGCACAGGTTCAAGCTGTAGCTTCTTCGGAATCAGCAACATATACTCCTGTGGCAGTCAAACAACGCCCAACATACAGTACAAATGCTTCAAGCTATCCAATTGGAGAATGTACATGGGGAGTTAAAACATTAGCACCTTGGGCTGGAGACTATTGGGGTAATGGAGCGCAGTGGGCTACAAGTGCAGCTGCTGCAGGATTCCGTACAGGTTCAACACCTCAAGTTGGTGCGATTGCATGTTGGAATGATGGTGGTTATGGACACGTAGCGGTAGTCACTGCTGTGGAATCAACAACACGTATCCAAGTTT
Source organism: Streptococcus sp. (assembly GCF_019414905.1). Lineage (GTDB taxonomy): Bacteria > Bacillota > Bacilli > Lactobacillales > Streptococcaceae > Streptococcus. The sequence goes on from NZ_DXLC01000084.1 coordinate 23,741, forward strand.
CAGAATCAAATTATGCTGGTAATCGCACGCTTGGAAATCATCGTGGGTGGTTCAATCCGACAACTACGTCTTCAGGTTTTGTAACATATATTTATGCAGATTAATTTACAGAGGGACTCGAATAGAGCCCTCTTTTCAGGTTTTACTGTGATAATCCCTATTAAAAATTATATCAAAATAGCTTGAAAATATTGGAAAAGTATGGTAAAATGAAAATTGTCGTGTGAACGATAATACTCATTCTTGATGAATTGTGAGACAGTTGCCCTTGGGTCGTTTTGCGAGTTGAAGTCGAGAAGAGGAAAAAAACAAAAAGGAGAAATACTCATGGCAGTAATTTCAATGAAACAACTTCTTGAGGCTGGTGTACACTTTGGTCACCAAACTCGTCGCTGGAACCCTAAGATGGCTAAATACATCTTTACAGAGCGTAACGGAATCCACGTTATCGACTTGCAACAAACTGTAAAATACGCTGACCAAGCATACGACTTCATGCGTGATGCAGCAGCTAACGATGCAGTTGTATTGTTCGTTGGTACTAAGAAACAAGCAGCTGATGCAGTTGCTGAAGAAGCAGTACGTTCAGGTCAATACTTCATCAACCACCGTTGGTTGGGTGGAACTCTTACAAACTGGGGAACAATCCAAAAACGTATCGCTCGTTTGAAAGAAATCAAACGTATGGAAGAAGATGGAACTTTCGAAGTTCTTCCTAAGAAAGAAGTTGCACTTCTTAATAAACAACGTGCACGTCTTGAAAAATTCTTGGGTGGTATCGAAGATATGCCTCGTATCCCAGATGTTATGTACGTAGTTGACCCACATAAAGAGCAAATCGCTGTTAAAGAAGCTAAAAAATTGGGAATTCCAGTTGTAGCGATGGTTGACACAAACACTGATCCAGATGATATCGATGTAATCATCCCAGCTAACGATGATGCTATCCGCGCTGTTAAATTGATCACAGCTAAATTGGCTGACGCTATCATCGAAGGACGTCAAGGTGAAGATGCAGCAGCAGTTGAAGCAGAATTTGCAGCTTCAGAAGCTCAAGCAGATTCAATCGAAGAAATCGTTGAAGTTGTAGAAGGCGACAACGCTTAATTCATATAAATAGTAATTACCTAGGAGGGCGGGGCCTAGCCCAGCTCTCCTATTTTTAAAAAATATAGGAGAATCAAAATGGCAGAAATTACAGCTAAACTTGTAAAAGAGTTGCGTGAAAAATCTGGTGCCGGAGTTATGGACGCTAAAAAAGCGCTTGTAGAAACAGACGGTGACATCGAAAAAGCGATTGAATTGCTTCGTGAAAAAGGTATGGCTAAGGCAGCTAAGAAGGCTGACCGTGTTGCTGCAGAAGGTTTGACTGGTGTTTACGTTAACGGTAATGTTGCAGCAGTTATTGAAGTAAACGCTGAAACTGACTTCGTTGCGAAAAACGCTCAATTCGTTGAATTGGTAAATACCACAGCTAAAGTTATTGCTGAAGGAAAACCTGCTAACAATGAAGAAGCTCTTGCTTTGACAATGCCTTCAGGTGAAACCCTTGAAGCTGCATACGTATCTGCAACAGCAACTATCGGAGAAAAAATCTCATTCCGTCGCTTTGCATTGATTGAAAAAACAGACGCACAACACTTTGGTGCTTACCAACATAACGGTGGACGTATCGGTGTTATTTCAGTTGTTGAAGGTGGAGACGAAGCACTTGCTAAACAATTGTCAATGCACATCGCAGCGATGAAACCAACAGTTCTTTCTTACAAAGAATTGGATGAACAATTCGTTAAAGATGAGTTGGCACAATTGAACCACGTTATCGACCAAGATAACGAAAGCCGTGCAATGGTTAACAAACCAGCTCTACCACACTTGAAGTATGGATCAAAATCTCAATTGACTGATGAAGTGATTGCTCAAGCTGAAGCTGATATCAAAGCTGAGTTGG
>NZ_DXLC01000085.1:0-2053 GCF_019414905.1 Streptococcus sp.
ACCCTAGCTTGGAATGCCCTGAAAAAAACAATTGAAGACCAAGAAAACAAGTAAGACAAGTTTCTTTTGTCTTATAAATCATTAGAAATAAAGAATGAAAGAAAGTATATTATGGCTGAAGAAAGAGTAGAACCAAAACCAATTGACCTTGGTGAATATAAATTTGGTTTCCATGATGATGTAGAGCCTGTCCTATCGACAGGAAAAGGATTGAATGAAGATGTCATTCGTGAACTATCAGCTGCTAAGGGAGAACCTGAGTGGATGCTAGAATTCCGTTTGAAGTCTTATGAAACCTTCAAAAAAATGCCTATGCAAACTTGGGGAGCAGACTTGTCAGAGATTGATTTTGATGACTTGATCTACTATCAAAAACCATCTGATAAGCCAGCCCGTTCTTGGGATGAAGTTCCCGAAAAAATCAAAGAAACCTTTGAACGTATCGGGATTCCTGAAGCTGAGCGTGCTTATCTAGCCGGTGCTTCTGCCCAGTACGAGTCAGAAGTGGTTTACCACAACATGAAGGAAGAGTTCCAGAAATTGGGGATTATCTTTACAGATACAGATTCTGCCCTCAAGGAATACCCAGACTTGTTTAAACAATACTTTGCTAAGTTGGTACCGCCGACTGATAACAAGTTGGCTGCCCTCAATTCGGCAGTATGGTCAGGTGGAACCTTTATCTATGTACCAAAAGGTGTGAAAGTGGATATTCCACTTCAAACTTACTTCCGTATCAACAACGAAAATACTGGTCAGTTTGAACGTACCTTGATTATCGTTGATGAGGGAGCAAGTGTCCACTACGTAGAAGGATGTACAGCACCAACTTATTCAAGTAACAGCTTGCACGCCGCCATCGTAGAAATCTTTGCCTTGGATGGTGCTTATATGCGTTATACAACCATCCAAAACTGGTCTGATAACGTCTATAACTTGGTAACCAAACGTGCCAAAGCCTTGAAAGATGCGACTGTTGAATGGATTGATGGGAACTTGGGTGCCAAAACAACCATGAAATACCCATCTGTTTACCTAGATGGAGAAGGGGCGCGTGGTACTATGCTCTCTATCGCCTTTGCCAATGCTGGGCAACACCAAGACACGGGTGCTAAGATGCTCCACAATGCTCCACATACTAGCTCGTCTATTGTGTCTAAATCCATCGCTAAAGGTGGAGGAAAGGTTGACTATCGTGGACAAGTAACCTTTAATAAAAACTCTAAGAAATCTGTCTCTCACATTGAGTGTGATACTATTATCATGGATGACTTGTCAGCATCAGATACCATTCCGTTTAATGAAATTCACAACTCACAAGTCGCTTTGGAACACGAAGCTAAGGTATCTAAGATTTCTGAAGAACAACTCTATTATCTCATGAGCCGTGGATTGTCAGAATCAGAAGCGACAGAAATGATTGTTATGGGATTTGTAGAGCCCTTCACAAAAGAACTTCCAATGGAGTATGCTGTTGAGCTGAACCGCTTGATTAGTTATGAAATGGAAGGGTCAGTTGGGTAAAATTTGTTTTTAGATTTACCCAAGGTCAAGAACTTTGAAGATGAACTTGTAACAAAAAGAGACTGAGAAAAAATATTTTAAGAACAGAAAACGCATGATATCAGGAGCCAAAAAACTTGATATTATGCGTTTTATTGTGGGAAGATTTATTGCATTCTCTCATGAAATAGAGTTTTTTCCTAAGTGCTTTTGATTTTTGATATATTTTTGTGAGGACGAAGTAAGACAATATATAAAATAGTCAGTTCAAGCCACGATATAGTTGTTTAGTTTAAAATAAGCATCTTATAATAAATCTATGGTATATAAACAAGGAGTATTAGATTACATTAAAGAGGGACACAGCCATGTCGAGGCAGCTAAAGTTTTTGATGTTGGCGTCAAAACTCTCTTCACGTGGGAAAAGAAAGACGTGAACAAGGACACTTATAGCGGAAAAAGCGAGTCGTCAAAAAGCAGAAGATCCCTTTAGAGGAATTAAAAGCCTTTGTAGAGGCTCATCCAGACGCTTTTTTACGGGAAATTGCGG
>NZ_DXLC01000086.1:0-14173 GCF_019414905.1 Streptococcus sp.
TGTGTTCTGGAGACACACGGGCATAAACAGAGTATTGACCAACTACTTTTTCAAAGTCTTCATCTGACAGTTCATTGAGTTCAGCACCAGTTAAAACGTGACCTTCTGTATCGTTTGCATCAATGATTCCCAAACGTTTGGCAATAGCTTCTGCAGTATCTTGATGATCACCCGTAATCATGATTGGACGGATTCCCGCTTCCTTAGCCACACGAACAGCCTCAGCAGCTTCAGGACGTTCAGGGTCAATCATTCCAATCAAACCAGTAAAGATTAAATTATTTTCAAGCTCTTCAGAAGTGAGGTTTTCTGGAATGCTGTCAATAATCTTATAAGCACCTGCAAGGACACGCAAGGCTTGGTGGGCCATTTCAGAGTTGTTTGTGTGAATGAGGTTTGTAACCTTCTCATCAATCGGAGCAATATCCCCAGCTTTATCACGAAGAACACAACGTTTCAAAAGTTGGTCTGGCGCACCCTTGACTGCTACGAGGAAGCGTCCATCTGCAAGTGGATGAACTGTTGACATGAGCTTACGTTCAGAATCAAATGGCAACTCAGCTACACGAGGATATTTGTCTAAAAATCCTTTAACATCGTAGCCCTTGTCCAAGGCATACTGGATAAAGGCTGTTTCAGTAGGGTCACCAATCAGGTTGCCTTCAACATCAATTTTCGTATCATTGGCCAAGACAACTGAACGAAGTAATGGCATTTCAAGACCCAATTCAATGTCATCAGCTGAGTCATGCAATACCGCATCGTAAAAGACTTTTTCAACTGTCATCTTGTTCATAGTCAGCGTACCAGTCTTATCAGAAGCGATGATTTCTGTTGAACCAAGTGTTTCTACTGCTGGCAACTTACGAACGATAGAATTACGTTTAGCTAAGACTTGCGTACCAAGGGCAAGAACAATAGTTACAATAGCTGGGAGCCCTTCTGGAATGGCTGCAACGGCAAGCGCAACAGAGGTCATCAACTCACCAAGTGGATTTTTTCCTTGAATGAAGACACCCACTACAAAAGTAACAAGGGCAATGACCAAGATAGCATAGGTCAAGACCTTAGAAAGGTTATTCAAGTTTTGTTTGAGTGGTGTATCTGTCTCATCCGCATCTTGAAGCATACCAGCGATGTGACCAACCTCAGTATACATCCCTGTATTAACAACAACACCCATCCCACGACCATAGGTCACGTTAGAGTTTTGGAAGGCCATATTGACACGGTCACCAAGACCAGCATCTGAAGCCAATTCTACTGATAAGTCTTTTTCGACTGGCACAGACTCACCTGTCAAAGCAGCTTCTTCGATTTTAAGAGAATTGGCTTCTAGCAAACGTAGGTCTGCTGGTACCACATCACCTGCTTCAAGGGCAACGATATCTCCTGGAACCAATTCTTTAGAGTCAATCTCAGTCATGTGACCATCACGAAGAACACGGGCTGCTGGACTAGACATGGATTTGAGGGCTTCGATAGCTTCTTCTGCTTTTCCTTCTTGGTAAACACCAAAGGCAGCGTTAATGATAACCACGGCTAGGATGATAATGGCATCTGCGATATCTTCCCCACCAGAAGTCACGACTGACAAGATTGCTGCCGCAACTAGGATGATAATCATCAAATCCTTAAATTGCTCGATGAACTTGACCAGTATTGATCGTTTCTCGCCTTCTTCGAGTTCATTGTGGCCAAATTCGGCAAGGCGTTTTTCCGCCTCGCTTGATGACAAACCTTGCTCGGTCGCATCCACAGCCTTCAAGACCTCTTCAGGACTCTGAGTATAAAACGCTTGGCGTTTTTGTTCTTTTGACATGTGTCTCCTCCTTGACATTGTGTGCAAAACAGACTCTCTTTTCCTCATCGTATATTTTCACGACAAACAAAAAGAGACCTGTTAATCATAACAAGTCTCGCTGTTTAAGATAGTGCCGGAAAGCATACTTTTCAGTATAAAATTCGGAATGACGACACTATCGCAGGTTTCTGCCAGCTACTCCCTTGAGTAGTTCTATTATACCAAATTTTGAAAAGTTTTCAAAGAGTAAAAACTGCCTTATTTGAATTTTCCCTTGAAAACCAGTATAATGGTAAAATGCTATGTGACTAGAAAGGAAGTTGAATGAAGCAATCTATCTCAAATCTCAAGTTAGCTGAACGTGGGGCCATTATCAGTATTTCGACCTATCTGCTCTTATCAGCAGCAAAACTAGCAACTGGTCATCTTCTTCATTCATCCAGTTTGGTGGCCGATGGTTTCAACAACGTCTCGGACATCATTGGAAATGTGGCCCTCTTAATTGGGATTCGGATGGCGCGCCAACCTGCAGACCGTGACCACCGTTTTGGCCACTGGAAGATTGAGGATTTAGCTAGCTTAATTACTTCCATCATCATGTTCTATGTCGGTTTCGATGTGCTAAGGGATACCATTCAAAAAATTCTCAGTCATGAAGAAACGGTCATTGACCCTCTTGGTGCAACTCTGGGAATCATTTCTGCAGCGATTATGTTTCTAGTTTATCTCTACAATACTCGCCTCAGTAAGAAATCCAACTCCAAAGCACTGAAGGCCGCAGCAAAGGACAATCTTTCTGACGCTGTTACCTCACTGGGAACTACCATTGCCATCCTAGCTAGCAGTTTCAATTATCCCATTGTAGATAAACTGGTCGCCATCATCATCACTTTCTTTATCTTGAAAACTGCCTATGATATCTTCATCGAATCTTCCTTTAGCCTTTCAGATGGCTTTGACGACCGCCTGCTTGAGGACTATCAAAAGGCCATCATGGAAATTCCCAAAATCAGCAAGGTTAAGTCCCAAAGAGGTCGCACCTACGGCAGCAATATTTACTTGGATATCACTCTTGAAATGAATCCCGACCTGTCGGTTTTTGAAAGCCACGAGATTGCGGATCAAGTCGAGTCTATGCTGGAGGAACGTTTTGGCGTCTTTGATACCGATATCCATATCGAGCCAGCACCTATCCCTGAGGATGAAATTTTAGATAATGTCTACAAAAAATTGCTCATGCGTGAACAATTGATTGACCAAGGAAATCAACTGGAAGAACTCTTGGCTGATGATTTTTTCTATATTCGGAAAGATGGAGAGCAGATGGATAAAGAGGCTTATAAAGCCGAAAAAGAGTTGAATTCTGCTATCAAGGATATTCAAATCACTTCCATCAGTCAGAAAACCAAACTCATCTGCTATGAGTTAGATGGTATCGTTCATACCAGTATCTGGCGACGCCACGAAACTTGGCAAAATATCTTTCATCAAGAAACCAAAAAAGAATAGAGAAATCCCGTCCATGAGACGGGATTTTTCTATTCTTCTAGCTATCAAATTCACTTAGATATTCATAGCGCTCGTATTTTTCAAGGAGTTCTTCGTTTTTCTCATCCAGTTCTTTTTGGAGAGTAGCCAGCTTACCAAAGTCAGAGCCATTTGCCTGCATTTCTTCTTCAATAGCAGCAATACGATTTTCCAAGGCTTCAATATCCCCTTCAATGCTTGCCCACTCCTGCTTTTCTTGGTAGGTCATGCGTTTCTTCTCTTCTCGAACCTTGACCACTTTTTCCTTTTCAGCTTTTTGCACTTGATTGGCCATCTCTGTTTCAAAGGATTTTTCATCAAGATAGTCGGTGTAATGACCAAAGAAAGGACGAATCTTGCCATCTTCAAAAGCGAGAATCTTGTTCGCTACCTTATCCAAGAAATAGCGGTCATGGCTAACTGTCAAGACAGGACCTGCAAAGCCTTGCAAGAAATTCTCCAAGACTGTCAAGGTTGCAATATCCAAATCATTGGTTGGCTCGTCCAAGAGAAGAACATTTGATTTTTCCAAGAGCAATTTGAGAAGATAAAGACGTTTTTTCTCTCCCCCAGACAATTTCTCAATCAAGGTTCCATGCGTCGAACGCGGGAAAAGGAACTGCTCCAGCAACTCTGCAATCGAAGTACTAGAACCACCGCTGGTCTTGACCTCTTCTGCCACTTCCTGCAGGTAATTGATCACACGCTTGCTTTCATCCAAACCCTCAATTTGTTGAGAGAAATAGGCAATGCGAACAGTTTCCCCAATCACAACTTGTCCTGCTGTCGGCTCAAGACTGCCTGCAATCAGATTGAGCAGGGTTGATTTCCCAACACCGTTATCCCCAACGATTCCGATACGGTCTTTAGCCTGCACCAAGAGATTAAAATTTTGCAAAATGGGCTTGTTTTCATAGGCAAAGGAAACATCCTGAAACTCGATGACCTTTTTCCCAATCCGACTAGTTTCAAAGTTCATGGTCAAGTCTGTCTCAGCAACGCCACCTGAAACTTCTTTCTTCAAGTCATGGAAACGATTGATACGAGCCTGCTGCTTGGTCGCACGCGCCTGCGGTTGTCTGCGCATCCAGGCCAATTCTTGTTTATAAAGTTGTTCCTTTTTGTGGAGAAGTGCTGCATCGCGCTCGTCTTGTTCCGCCTTGAGGCGAACATAATCCTGATAATTGCCCTGATACTCGGTCAATCCAGCTCTATCCAACTCGAAAATCCGTGTTGACAAAGCGTCTAAGAAGTAACGATCATGGGTGATAAAAAGGACAGTTTTCTTAGAATTTTTTAAAAAGAGGGTCAGCCACTCAATGGTCGCAATGTCCAGATGGTTGGTTGGCTCATCCAAAAGTAAGAGGTCGTGGTTACCAAGTAAGACTTGCGCCAACTGGACGCGTCTTCTCAGACCACCTGACAATTCCCCAACAGGAGTAGATAAGTCCTGAATACCCAACTTGCTGAGAACCGTCTTGACCTGACTCTCAATTTCCCAAGCTTGGAGGGAATCCATCTCTGCCATGATCCGTTCCAAACGCACCTGCTTGTCCTCACTGTAGTTGAGCATGAGGAGCTCATACTCACGAATGAGCTGGATTTCCTTGAGGTCGCTAGATAGGACCGTATCTAAGACCGTCTTGCTATCATCAAAATCAGGATCCTGTGTCAAGTAACCAATCTGGTAATCATTCTTAGCTGAAAAGGGACTGACATCCCCATCAAAGCCAGAAACACCAGAAAGAACATCTAAAAGAGTGGTCTTCCCTGTTCCATTGACACCAATCAGACCAATTCTGTCTAAGTCATGGATAATAAAGGAAATATCCTTAAAAACGGTCTTGTCACCGACGGATTTACTTAGTTTTTCAACGATAAAATCACTCATTTTTTCTCCTTCAGATAAGCATGGATGGCTTGGCGGTCATTTTCCAATTCCCCATCGACAATGGCATATTCAATCTCTGTTAAAATCTCTCCCAAGTCTGGCCCTGGTTGATACCCATATTCCTTAATCAAAATACCACCGTTGATTTGGATTTCTTTCTTATCATGAATGGTCAGACTCTGATAGGTTTCTGTGATGGCTTGTGGGTTGACTTCTTTTCCTTGAGCCTGACGAAGATTTTCAGCCTGTAAGAGTAAATCTAAATCAAAGCGATAACAATCGCGCTTGCTCAATTCTCCCTTTTCACGCAAGGCCAAAATAGTCAGTAAATTCTGAACTTGCTTGGCAAACTGACGTGAGGTCTTCCAAACCTTCAAAAATGGCTGCGCATTTTCAATCTCCAACGCCCATAGTAGAGCCGCCCAGGCTTGTTCAGAGGATTCAAAGGTGAAATCAGTCTCCAATTCAAACAGTCTGTTGAGCTTATCCTGACTAGATGCCATATCAGGAAGATAGTCATAAGCTTGACTCTCAATCATGGAAGTCAAACCCCTTCTCCAAAATGGAGCCAGCAATAGTTTATCAAACTCAACAAAGGTACGCTCTACAGAAATTTTCTCCAACAATGGCGTCAAGGTCTTCATAGCTTTGAATGTTTCTTGCTCTAGCTCAAAGCCAAGACTGGCCTGAAAACGGAAACCACGCATAATCCGCAAAGCATCTTCGTTGAAACGTTCACTAGCCACTCCAACTGCTCGCAAGACTTGATTTTCCATATCTTCTAACCCATGGAACAAGTCAATGATTTCCCCTGTCTCGTCCAAGGCAAAGGCGTTGACTGTGAAATCACGACGCTTGAGGTCTTCTTCTAGCGAACGCACAAAGGAAACCGAACTGGGTCTGCGATAGTCTACATAAACATCCTCTGTCCGAAAGGTGGTCACCTCATACTCCTCTTCCCCATCTAAGACCAAGACAGTTCCATGCTCGATTCCGATATCGGCTGTTCGCGGAAAAATCTGCTTGGTTTCTTCTGGATAAGAAGATGTCGCAATATCCACATCATGGATGGGACGATTGAGTAGGGCATCTCGAACAGAGCCCCCAACAAAATAAGCCTCAAAACCTGCTTCTTTAATTTTTTCTAATACTGGTAAAGCCTTCTGAAATTCAGAAGGCATTTGCGTTAATCTCATAATAAGTGTTCTAATCCATAGACAAGCTCATGACGCTTGACAACTTCTTTAATTCCCAAATTCACCCCTGTCATGAAGGAGCTGCGATCATAGGAGTCATGACGGAGGGTCAATCCTTCTCCTTGATTGCCAAAGATGACTTCCTGATGAGCTACCAAGCCTGGCAAACGAACTGAGTGAATACGCATGCCATCAAAGTCAGCACCACGAGCACCAGCAATCAGCTCTTCCTCATCCACAGCCCCTTGCTGAATAGACTCTCGAACTTCTGCCATCATCTCAGCTGTTTTAATAGCTGTTCCACTCGGGGCATCCTTTTTCTTGTCATGATGGAGCTCTATAATCTCCACATTTGGGAAATATTTAGCAGCCTGCGTCGCAAATTGCATGAGCAAGACAGCACCCAAGGCAAAGTTAGGGGCAATCAAGCCACCCAAGTCTTGGGCACGAGAAAATTCTTTTAGTTCTGCAATTTCTTCACTAGTAAAACCTGTTGTTCCAACTACTGGAGCAAAGCCATTTTCAAGAGCAAAGCGCGTATTTTCATAGGCAACAGCTGGTGTAGTAAAGTCTACCCAGACATCCGCTTCAAAGCCCGCTAAATCAACCTTATCCTTGAAAACAGGAATACCCTGCCATTCTGACTCAGACTCAAACGGATCCAAAACTGCTACCAAGTCCAATTCTGGATCAGCCAAGACCATCTGACAAGCAGCCTGGCCCATCTTTCCCTTAAAACCAGCAATAATTACTCGAATACTCATCTCTACTCCTGTCTAAGATACAAAGGACCTTAGCTACCCATGAAAAATAGGGAATGGGGCTGACTTTCCATGAAAGTCAAGGCAGTCATCTTTTTTCAAGAGGCAGATAGTCCATGTTCAATTTCCAAGATACAAAGCCTGTAAGAACACAACGTGAAAATAGGAGTTCTGATCAAAGAGTGTCTACTCCTTGAAAGAACTATCTTTTTCACACAAGGTTCCAGGCGTGTTCATTTGCTAACTTCTTAACTAGTCTAGAAGTGCCAACTAAATCACTGGAATATAACCCAGAGCAATGCTTCCTGCACCTAGGTGTGTTCCAATGACACTACCAAATGTAGCAAGTGAAATATCCGTACCCACTCCAGATTCAAGCAAGTGTTGACGCAACTCTTCAGCCTTTTCAGGAGCATTTCCGTGAATGACAATGACCCGATATTGGCCTGAAGCTGTGGTTTCCTTGATGATTTCAATTAAGCGCTTTGTGGCTTTCTTTTCAGTACGAACTTTTTCGTAAACTTCAATCACACCTTGGTCGTTGAAATAAAGGATTGGCTTAATGCTAAGCAAATTGCCCAAAATGGCAGCCCCATTTGAAAGGCGTCCACCTTTAACCAAATGATCCAAATCATCTACCATGATAAAGGCTGACGTACGACTAATTTGAATGGCTAGCTTATCCTGAATGATGGCAAAATCATCGCCCTGGTCTCGCCAGTTAAAGACGCTTTCAACCATGATACCCAGAGGAGCACTTGTAATCAAAGTGTCTGGGAAGGCAATGGTTAAGCCCTCATAGTCATCTATCATATACTGGATATTTTGGTAAAAACCTGAAATTCCAGAAGATAGGAAAAGCCCCAAGGCATGGGTATAGCCTTTTTCTTTGAGCGAAGTTAAGATTTCATCTAACTTGGCAATACTTGGTTGACTAGTCTTAGGCAATTCAGAAGCCTGAGCCATTTTTTGGTAAAATTCCTCAGCAGTCAGATTGAAACCTTCGATATACTCCTCACCATCAATATTGACAGGAATATCCAAGACAAATAAATCTTCTCTTTGCAAGGTCTCTGCACTGAGATAGGCAGAAGAATCTGTGATAACAGCTAGTTTCATATTAGAACTCCAAATTGATTCCTGGTAAGTCTAATGCAATTTCAGTTACTTCGTAAGTCAAACGGTTGAGCATATTCAAACATGGACGAGCCAAAGTTTCCACTTCTTCTTGGCTCAATTCACTTGGTTCATTGACAATACGGCCATCGATATGATTTACCTGTGAAATGGTTCCACTGATGACAAACTTATCAAATACAATCATAAATGTCAAGATGACAATCAAGGAAGTCACTTGATTTTCTTGATCATGTTGGAGCAATTGGAAATTCACATCCACCTTAGTTTCAGGAGCTCCATTTTCATTTTCCCATTCAAAATTACGCGCATCAAAATGATACTGACTAACAAATTCTTGTTCACGTTTAAGATTCATGTCTTTCTCCCTCGGCTACAATATTATAAGCTATTGTACCATAATTTTTTATTTTCATCTAGTTTTCTAAGTTTTAGTCAATCCCGATTTCAGCACGAACAACGTCTGCAATGGTATCAACATAGTAGTCTACTTCTTCTGTTGTAGGCGCTTCTGACATAACACGCAAAAGGGGCTCTGTTCCACTTGGGCGAACAAGGATACGGCCATTCCCTGCCATTTCTTCTTCCATCTTCTCGATGATAGCCTTGATAGCTGGCACTTCCATGGCCTTTTCCTTCATGGCATTTTCCACTCGGATATTGACTAATTTTTGTGGATAGATAGTTACTTCTGCAGCCAACTCTGACAAGCTCTTACCAGTTTCCTTCATGATTTTTGTCAATTGGACAGCTGATAATTGACCATCACCTGTTGTATTGTAATCCATCAAGATAACGTGCCCAGACTGTTCACCACCAAGGTTGTAGCCTGATTTTCTCATTTCTTCAACAACGTAGCGGTCGCCAACTGCAGTGACTACCTTGTTAATACCTTCACGGTCCAAGGCCTTGTGGAAACCAAGGTTAGACATCACAGTTGTCACAATTGTATTTTGAGCCAATTGTCCTTTTTCAGAAAGGTATTTCCCGATAATGTACATGATTTTGTCACCATCAACGATGTCGCCATTTTCATCAACAGCAATCAAGCGGTCACTGTCCCCGTCAAAGGCCAAACCAATAGCTGAGCCGCTTTGTTTGACAATTTCTTGAAGGGCTTCTGGGTGGGTTGAACCAACATTATGGTTGATGTTAAGCCCATCTGGTGTCTCCCCAATAACCGTCAATTGAGCACCAAGATCAGCAAAAATCTGACGGGCACTTGTAGAAGCGGCACCATTGGCTGTATCCAAAGCCACTTTCATTCCTTCAAGTGGCGTTCCAGTTGAAACAAGGTAGCTTTCATACTTACGCAAGCCTTCTGGATAATCTACCAAGGTTCCCAAGCCTTCAGCACTTGGACGAGGAAGAGTATCTTCTGCAGCATCTAGCAAGGCTTCAATTTCTGCTTCTTTTTCGTCGTCTAGTTTGAAGCCATCACCGCCAAAGAACTTAATTCCATTATCAAGGGCTGGGTTGTGGCTAGCAGAAATCATGACACCGGCACTTGCTCCCTCTGTTTTAACCAAGTAAGCTACTGCTGGTGTTGCCAGAACGCCTAGTTTGTATACGTGAATACCAACTGAAAGGAGACCTGCCACCAAGGCAGATTCTAGCATTTCCCCAGAAAGACGTGTGTCACGTCCTACAAAGACTTTCGGTGCTTCCGTTTCATGTTGACTGAGAACATAGCCTCCAAAACGTCCTAGCTTAAAGGCCAATTCCGGTGTTAGTTCTACGTTAGCTTCTCCACGGACTCCATCAGTCCCAAAATATTTACCCATTTTTATAAAATCCTTTTTCTATTTTTAATTCGTTTTTGAACTAGTTGCTTTCGTTGACGAAGATGTCTCCGACGAACTGCTTGTAGTTGAATTTGATGTGCTTGAACTTGGTGATACTGGTTTTGTAGTGACCTTCATTGTTGTATCAAATGGAGTAATCACTGCCGGTAAGACAACACCATTGCGATCGATTGCCTGCAAAGGTACCGAACCACTGTAATTACCTGTAATCCGTTCGCTGGTTGGTAAAAGTGCAATAATTTTGTCAATCTTAGCTAATGTTTCCTGGTCAGTTGTAACCGAAACTCGTTCGTTTGACACGGTTACACTATCAAGTTGTAGTTTCGGATCAATCTGGCTTTGGTCAACTTGTGGCACAACAATCATCCCATCTCGCTTAACCTTCTTCCCAACTTTCACTGTGATCTTTTGAGGCGTTGCCACAGCAGTCAATCCACTTGGAAGATTTTCAATGTTCAAGGGAACTTCAATTGTTCCAACACTAGCATCCGTCAAATCTGCCGTGACCTTAAACTTACGAGTGCTTTCCTGCATTTCGCTAGCCAAGGTCACACGATTAGCACCTGTCAACACAACTGAAACTTCTGATGCAAATCCGCTAATGAAATACTGGTCATCATCGTAGTGAATATCGATAGGAACGTTCGTTATCGTATTAGTGTAGGTTTCTGATTTGACCTGCCTTGCGGTATTGCTATTTTGAAAGTTGGTTGACGTTGCATAAATAAATAAGACACAAGCAAAAAAGAGAGATGAAATGATATATAGACTATTTTTTCTCATATTTCCAGCCTCCTAGCAAACGGTCCTTGAAACTGACTTTTTCCTCAACAGCTGGCAAAAGAATTGCTCGTAGCTCTGCTTCAAATTCTTCAATCGTCAAGTCGTGCTTGAAAACACCGTTATAGGTAATAGAAATGCCACCTGTTTCCTCTGAGACAATGAAAGTCAAGGCATCGGATACTTCTGATAAACCAATAGCCGCCCGGTGTCTGGTCCCAAATTCCTTGGAAATCCCTGTGCTTTCTGTTAAGGGCAGATAGGCAGAGGTGACTGCAATCCGATTTTCTCTGATAATCACAGCACCATCATGTAGAGGAGTGTTGGGAATAAAAATATTGATGAGGAGTTCTGCCGAAATTTTGGCATCCAAGGGAATTCCTGTCGCGATGTATTCTTGTAAGGTCCGAACCCGTTGAATAGCAACAAGAGCACCAATCTTACGGGGACTCATGTATTCAACTGACTTAACAAAGGCACGAATCATTTTCTCTTCTGCACTAATTTGAGTAGTAGAAAAGAAATCTGTCGCCCTTCCCAAACGTTCCAAACCAGTCCGAATCTCTGGAGAGAAGATAACAACCGCAGCAATAACCCCATAGGTGATAATCTGATTAATCAACCAAGAAATCGTTGTTAAACCAAGGATATTGGCCACGACCTGGGCTAATACAAAGATCAAGACCCCCCGCACCAAAATCATAATCTTGGTGCCAGCTATCGCTTTTGTAAAACGATACAAAACATAGGTCACAATCAAAATATCAAACAGATTGATGGCAATACTCCAAGGACTAGAAAACAAGCTAGTCCAATATTGCAGGTTGGATAATTGTTGAAAGTTCATCTGCTGTCTCCTCTCTGTCCAAACACGTTCCTCTCTATTATAGCATTTTTCTGGCATTTTTTTCCCTATCCTACTTCATTTTAAATTAAAGAAAAAATATGATAAAATAAACTGATACTCAATGAAAATCAAAGAGCAAACTAGGAAGCTAGCCGCAGGCTGTACTTGAGTACGGTAAGGCGACGCTGACGTAGTTTGAATTTGATTTTCGAAGAGTATGACTAGAAAAAACAAAGGAGAAACCATGTCTCAACTCTATGATATTACCATTGTAGGTGGTGGTCCTGTCGGGCTCTTTGCAGCCTTTTATGCCCACCTACGCCAAGCCAAGGTCCAAATCATCGACTCTCTTCCCCAACTAGGTGGACAACCTGCTATTCTCTATCCTGAAAAGGAAATCCTAGACGTCCCAGGTTTCCCAAATCTGACTGGAGAAGAATTGACCAACCGCTTAATTGAACAGCTAAACGGCTTTGATACCCCTATTCATCTCAATGAAACGGTTCTTGAGATTGAAAAACAAGAAGAAGGCTTTGCCATTACCACTTCTAAAGGAAGTCACCTGTCTAAAACTGTTATCATCGCTATGGGTGGCGGTGCCTTTAAACCACGTCCGCTGGAACTAGAAGGCGTTGAGGGCTATGAAAATATCCACTACCACGTTTCCAACATCCAGCAATATGCTGGTAAGAAAGTGACGATTCTTGGTGGAGGAGACTCGGCTGTGGATTGGGCTTTGGCTTTTGAAAAAATTGCACCAACTACCCTTGTCCACCGCAGAGATAATTTCCGCGCCTTGGAGCACAGTGTCCAAGCCTTGCAGGAATCATCTGTAACCATCAAGACACCATTCGTCCCTAGCCAACTCCTTGGAGATAGAAAAACGCTCGATAAACTTGAAATCACAAAAGTTAAATCTGATGAAACAGAAACGATTGACCTAGACCACCTCTTTGTCAACTATGGTTTCAAATCTTCTGTCGGTAACCTCAAAAACTGGGGTCTGGACCTCAATCGTCACAAGATTATTGTCAACAGCAAGCAAGAATCTAGCCAATCAGGTATCTATGCTATCGGAGACTGCTGCTACTATGACGGAAAAATTGACCTGATTGCGACAGGCCTCGGAGAAGCTCCAACCGCTGTCAACAATGCCATCAACTACATTGACCCTGAGCAAAAAGTGCAGCCAAAACACTCAACCAGTTTATAAAAAAGAACCACGAGTCACATAGGATTCGTGGTTTTAAAATGAACTACACCTCAAAAGTTAGACAGAAATACATCTAACTTCTGATATGCAGCCCACCTTCTCTTTGCTCTTGTTTGAATAAGAAATTTTTTGAAGAATCATTAGATTATACAAAGTATTCATATCAGCCTTTTAAAGCTATATAAAAACTCTCCAACTATTCTATTATACCATATAAAAAAATAAATAAATAGACTTGTTTTTTTCTTTTTTTGACGTATACTAATAATAGAAAGCGCTTTAAATAAAATAAAAGGAGGTTTTATGAGGAAAGTAAATAAGGACATTTTATTCTTAACTGGAATCATAGTTTTATGTTTTGGTTTTTTATTATTTCACATTAACCCCTATTATGCCGAACCCTATGCGACACTGAAAGAAAGAATAAATTTATTCTTTTGGCAACTATATTGGAGACCTGTAGGAACTCTCAGTATTATTTCGGGTTGCATTATAACTTTCAAAGGATTGAAAAAATAATCTTTTACTCATGAAGAAAGGAAATTTGTTATGATTAAACTGAAACTATTGTTTTTCTCTCTACTATCAAGTCTATTATTCTTAGTCACAACATCTACGGTTTTTGCTGATGTCTATCCTGGTACAAATTATGAAATTGTATCTAATCGTATTGTAAAAGATATCAACACAGGAGAGTTATTGTCATTTTATACAACTGAACTTAGAGACGCCTATTTAGAGTCTAAATCTACGTATCAGACTCGTTCTAATGCAACTGGTGTTGCAGACTATAGAACTAAATACTCTCACTCTTACAAGAAAAGCACCACATCAGGTCCTGTAAGTTCAACTGCCTATGGTGGAAAAGCTGGAGGGAGCTACTCTGACTGTAGGTGCAGGTGTTAGCTTTTCTGCTCCGGAGTCTGGAGCTGGACTTAGTTTAAATCACTCAGTCTCCCATAACGTACCACCCTACACTTATGGTTATATTAGACTAAAAGCATCTTACACAGTAAACGTTCGTAAACTAGAAGTTAGATACTTAGGCACCAACAAATGGGTTCCAGCTGGTGAAACCTCTACTATATCGAATGTTAGCGTTTGGAGCGAACTGGTCACTTGGAAATAACTCATTAGAGACTGGGTAAAAACTCAATTTCAGGAGAAAATGAAATAAATTTTCTCACAATAAAACGGGCTCTATAATATTTG
>NZ_DXLC01000087.1:0-6524 GCF_019414905.1 Streptococcus sp.
GGCTATCTCACCTCCTTTCGTAGGCGGTGTAGCAGTGCCGTAGAATATTATACCACATAAGTGCTAAACTCGGGAGTCATCCAATTAGGTGGAGTTTTTTGGCTCTATTTCAGGCTTTTCGGGAGTTTTCTAAACATCATTTTCCGATAGCTTTCGCTTAATCTTGAACGTCTTGTAGTACAGAGGTTTAAGAGGATATAAAGGATATAAACCTTTGACAAAATTTGTGAACTATGGGATAATAAAAGGGAATTAAGTATTGTGTCTATATCATAGGCTAGAAAAGACCCCAAGCTCACGTCCAAATAAGCTTGGGGTCTTTTTGACACTATTTGTCCTTGTTTAGCCATTTATCGACTAATCGAAGAACGACACCGACCACAATTGGTCCGATGATAGTTTTAAGTATTGTATCCATCATGGGCTAATTCACCTCCTTTCGTAGGCGGTGTAGCAGTGCCGAACAATATTATACCACATAAGTGCTAAACTCGGGAGTCACCCAATCGGGTGGAGTTTTTTGTGGAGTTTTTTGGCTCTATTTCAGGCTTTTGGGGACTATTCTAAAAATCATTTTCCGATATTTTTCGGATTTTGGTCGGGGAATTGGCGGGGATCTTTTTAGCGAATATGAGTAAGAAATAGGTCTGTTGTCGCTTCAGCAAGTTCAACCTCACTTTGAATTTAAGTGACTGTTAATTGAAGGACTAGAACTACTGTAATAATGTTCTTGGTTGTCAAGGAGTGAGTCATCATATTGTTAGCCAGCGGTTAAAGCTTGAAAAGCCGAGGATATAAACCTTTGACAAAATTTGTGAACTGTGGGATAATAAAAAGGAATTGAGTACTAGTTCTATATCATAGGCTAGAAAAGACCCCAAGCTCACGACCAAATAAGCTTGGGGTCTTTTTTGACACTATTTGTCCTCGTTTAGCCATTTATCGACTAATCGAAGAACGACACCGACCACAATCGGTCCGATGATAGTTTTGAGTACTAATTCCATCATGGGCTATCTCACCTCCTTTCGTAGGCGGTGTAGAAGTGCCGTATAATATTATTCCACATAAGTGTTAAACTCGGGAGGCACCAATCCAGTGGCTTTTTTGTTTGCGGCTTTGTTTTTTGATATAATAGAGCCATGAGTAGAATTTTAGATAATGAGATAATGGGGGATGAGGAGTTAGTAGAACGCACGCTCCGTCCTCAGTACTTACGTGAATATATTGGGCAGGACAAGGTCAAGGACCAGCTCCAAATTTTTATCGAGGCTGCCAAAATGCGGGATGAAGCGCTGGATCATGTCCTCTTATTTGGCCCTCCAGGCTTGGGGAAAACGACCATGGCTTTTGTAATTGCCAATGAACTGGGAGTAAATCTTAAGCAGACTTCGGGTCCAGTCATTGAAAAAGCCGGAGATCTGGTAGCGATTTTGAATGACTTAGAGCCTGGGGATGTCCTTTTTATTGATGAGATTCATCGCTTGCCCATGTCGGTGGAAGAGGTGCTTTATAGTGCCATGGAGGACTTCTACATTGATATCATGATTGGTGCTGGTGAAGGAAGTCGCAGTGTTCATTTGGAGTTGCCACCTTTTACCTTGATTGGTGCGACGACTCGGGCTGGTATGCTCTCAAATCCACTACGGGCACGTTTTGGGATTACAGGTCATATGGAGTATTATGCCCATGCTGATTTGACGGAAATTGTCGAGCGGACGGCAGATATTTTTGAGATGGCAATCACTCATGAGGCAGCATCTGAGTTGGCCTTGCGTAGTCGAGGTACTCCTCGTATTGCCAATCGCCTCCTCAAGCGCGTGCGCGATTTTGCCCAGATTATGGGGAATGGGGTTATCGATGATGTTATTACGGGTAAGGCTTTGACCATGCTGGATGTTGACCATGAAGGTCTGGACTATGTGGACCAGAAAATCCTTCGTACCATGATTGAGATGTACGGTGGTGGCCCTGTCGGATTAGGAACTCTTTCTGTTAACATAGCAGAAGAGCGTGAGACAGTTGAAGACATGTATGAGCCCTACTTGATTCAAAAAGGATTTATCATGCGGACGCGGTCTGGACGGGTGGCGACTGCTAAGGCATATGAGCATTTGGGATATGAGTACAATGAAAAATAAGCAAGAAATTCTAGAGGCTTTTAGAAAAAATCCAGATATGATGGCTATTCTGACTATCATCCGAAACTTGGAGTTGACAGATTCCTGGTTGGCGGCAGGTTCTGTCAGAAATTTCATCTGGAATCTCTTGTCAGACAGACCAGCATTTGATCTTGAAACAGATGTAGATGTGATTTTCTTTGATCCGGATATTTCTTATGAGGAAACCTTGTCCCTAGAGAAAAAGCTGAGAGAGGACTTTCCTCAGTATCAGTGGGAATTGAAAAATCAGGTCTATATGCACCAGCATAGCCCTCATACTGCTCCCTATAGTAGCTCTTGTGATGCTATGAGTAAGTATCCAGAACGATGTACGGCTGTTGGACTACGCTTGAATGAAGAATCAGATTTTGAACTCTATGTACCTTATGGTTTGGAGGATATTTTAAATTTTCAAGTTCGTCCAACTCCTCATTTTTTAGAGAATGAAGACCGAATGGCTCTCTATCAAACACGATTATCCAAGAAAAATTGGCAGGAGAAATGGAAAAATTTGATTTTTAAAACTTCTTAAGGAAACTTTAAGCTAGGAAGTGTATACTAATTCCATAAGTTAAGAAGACCTTAACTTAAACTCCTAAAACTTTTTCATAATAATCTCCCTATAAAAATAAAGTCGCCCAATCAGGCGGCTTATTTTTTTGAAAAATGGGCTTTGTGCCTGAGAATAAATAGCTTAGTGATAGAAGAAAATAGGGAAATATGGTATAATGAAACGATAGATTTTTGAATAGGAATAAGATCATGTTTGGATTTTTTAAGAAAGATAAGGCTGTGGAAGTAGAGGTTCCGACACAGGTTCCTGCTCATATCGGCATCATCATGGATGGCAATGGCCGTTGGGCTAAAAAACGTATGCAACCGCGGGTTTTCGGACACAAGGCGGGCATGGAAGCATTGCAAACTGTGACCAAGGCAGCCAACAAACTGGGTGTCAAGGTGATTACAGTTTATGCTTTTTCTACGGAAAATTGGACCCGTCCAGATCAGGAAGTTAAGTTTATCATGAACTTGCCAGTAGAGTTTTATGATAATTATGTCCCGGAATTGCATGCGAATAATGTTAAGATTCAAATGATTGGGGAAACAGACCGCCTGCCTAAGCAAACCTTTGAAGCTCTTACTAAAGCTGAGAAATTGACTAAGAACAACACAGGTTTGATTCTTAATTTTGCCCTCAACTATGGTGGACGTGCTGAGATTACACAGGCTCTTAAGTTGATTTCCCAGGATGTGTTAGATGCCAAAATCAACCCAGGTGACATCACAGAGGAATTAATTGGCAACTATCTCTTTACTCAGCATTTGCCTAAGGATGTACGAGATCCAGACTTGATTATCCGTACTAGTGGAGAATTGCGTTTGAGCAATTTTCTTCCATGGCAGGGAGCCTATAGTGAGCTCTATTTTACGGACACCTTGTGGCCTGATTTTGACGAGGTAGCCTTGCAGGAAGCCATTCTTGCATACAATCGTCGTCATCGCCGATTTGGAGGAGTTTAGGAGGAAATATGACACAGGATTTACAGAAAAGAACCTTGTTTGCAGGGATTGCCCTGGCTATTTTCCTACCAATTTTAATGATTGGGGGACTCTTGCTTCAGATAGCAATTGGAATCATAGCCATGCTAGCCATGCATGAACTTTTGAAGATGAGAGGTCTAGAGACCATGACGATGGAGGGCCTCTTGACCCTCTTTGCAACCTTTGCCTTGACCATTCCCTTGGAGAATTATCTGACTTTTTTGCCAGTTGATGGGAATGTGGTTGCTTATAGTGTTCTGATTTCAATCATGTTAGGAACGACTGTTTTTAGCAAGTCGTATACGATTGAGGATGCGGTTTTCCCTCTTGCTATGAGTTTCTATGTGGGCTTTGGTTTTAATGCTCTATTAGATGCTAGAATTGCAGGTTTAGATAAGGCACTATTAGCCTTATGTATTGTTTGGGCAACAGACAGTGGTGCCTATCTTGTTGGGATGAACTATGGTAAACGAAAATTAGCTCCGACAGTTTCTCCAAATAAAACCTTTGAGGGTGCCTTGGGTGGTATTTTAGGTGCTATTTTAGTAACCATCATCTTTATGATGTTTGACAGTACAGTTGCTCTTCCGTATGGAATTTACAAGATGTCGGTCTTTGCTATTTTCTTTAGCATTGCTGGACAATTTGGTGACTTACTAGAAAGTTCGATTAAGCGTCACTTTGGTGTTAAGGATTCTGGGAAATTTATCCCTGGACATGGTGGTGTTTTGGATCGTTTCGATAGTATGTTGCTTGTATTTCCAATCATGCACTTGTTTGGACTCTTTTAGAGAAAGGAAGATAGAATGCTCGGAATTTTAACCTTTATTCTGGTTTTTGGGATTATTGTAGTGGTGCACGAGTTCGGACACTTCTACTTTGCCAAGAAATCAGGGATTCTAGTGCGTGAATTTGCCATCGGTATGGGACCCAAAATCTTTGCTCACATTGGCAAGGATGGGACGGCCTATACCATTCGAATCTTGCCTCTGGGTGGCTATGTCCGTATGGCTGGTTGGGGTGATGATACAACTGAAATCAAGACAGGAACTCCTGTTAGTTTGACGCTTACTGATGATGGTAAGGTTAAACGTATCAATCTCTCTGGTAAAAAATTAGATCAAACAGCCCTCCCTATGCAGGTGACCCAGTTTGATTTTGAAGACAAGCTCTTTATCAAAGGATTGGTTCTGGAAGAAGAAAAAACATTTGCAGTAGATCACGATGCAACGGTTGTGGAAGCAGATGGTACTGAGGTTCGGATTGCTCCCTTGGATGTTCAATATCAAAATGCAACTATCTGGGGGAAACTCATTACTAATTTTGCAGGTCCTATGAACAACTTTATCTTAGGTGTCGTTGTTTTTTGGATTTTAATCTTTATGCAGGGTGGTGTCAGAGATGTTGATACCAACCAGTTTCATGTCATGCCCCAAGGGGCCTTGGCTAAGGTGGGAGTACCAGAAACGGCACAAATTACCAAGATTGGCTCACATGAGGTTAGCAACTGGGAAAGCTTGATTCAGGCTGTGGAAACAGAAACCAAAGATAAGACGGCACCGACTTTGGATGTGACTATTTCTGAAAAGGGGAGTGACAAACAAGTTACTGTTACACCCGAAGAAAGTCAAGGCCATTACCTTCTAGGTGTTCAACCGGGAATTAAGTCGGACTTTCTATCCATGTTTGTAGGTGGATTTACAACTGCAGCCGACTCGGCTCTACGAATTTTATCAGCTCTGAAAAATTTGATTTTCCAACCAGATTTGAACAAACTGGGTGGACCTGTTGCCATCTTTAAGGCAAGTAGTGATGCTGCTAAAAATGGAATTGAGAATGTCTTGTACTTCTTGGCAATAATTTCCATCAATATTGGGATTTTTAATCTTATTCCGATTCCAGCCCTGGATGGTGGTAAGATTGTGCTCAATATCCTAGAAGCCATTCGCCGCAAACCATTGAAACAAGAAATTGAAACCTATGTCACCTTGGCCGGAGTGGTCATCATGGTTGTCTTGATGATTGCTGTGACCTGGAATGACATCATGCGACTCTTTTTTAGATAATCGAGGAATATTATGAAACAAAGTAAAATGCCTATCCCAACGCTTCGCGAAATGCCAAGCGATGCTCAAGTTATCAGCCATGCTCTTATGTTGCGAGCTGGTTATGTTCGTCAAGTCTCAGCAGGTGTTTATTCTTATCTACCACTTGCTAATCGTGTGATTGAAAAAGCTAAAAATATCATGCGCCAAGAATTCGACAAGATTGGAGCCGTTGAGATGTTGGCTCCAGCCCTTCTTAGTGCAGAATTGTGGCGCGAATCAGGTCGTTACGAAACTTATGGTGAAGACCTTTACAAGCTAAAAAACCGTGAAAAATCAGACTTCATTCTAGGTCCAACTCACGAAGAAACCTTTACAGCTATTGTCCGTGATTCTGTTAAGTCTTACAAGCAATTGCCACTTAACCTTTACCAAATCCAGCCTAAGTATCGTGATGAAAAACGTCCACGTAATGGCCTTCTTCGTACACGTGAGTTCATCATGAAGGATGCTTACAGTTTCCATGCTAACTATGATAGTTTGGACAGTGTTTATGATGAGTACAAGGCTGCTTATGAGCGAATTTTCACTCGTAGTGGCTTAGATTTCAAGGCTATCATCGGTGACGGTGGAGCCATGGGTGGTAAGGACAGCCAAGAATTTATGGCCATTACACCTGCTCGTACAGACCTTGACCGCTGGGTTGTCTTGGACAAGTCCGTTGCCTCATTTGATGAAATTCCTGCAGAAGTGCAAGAAGAAATCAAGGCAGAAT
>NZ_DXLC01000088.1:0-3190 GCF_019414905.1 Streptococcus sp.
CAATGGTGTAACTACTAGTGACACCCTTAAAACAGAAAGAGGAAAAACAACATGAAAATTAAACTATTTTACTATAGATCATGGAAACAAACATTAGAAGATTTTGAACGGGAAGTAAATGATTTTATGGCAACTGTTGCAGTGGTGGATGTAAAATATTCAGAGGCAACAGTGGGGAATAGTGAGGATATTGACGCAATAACATGCTTGATGGTTCTATACAAATAGCATGAGAGGCTAAACATGGAGATACAAGAAGGATTTATTTATTTCAAAAATTATGGTATAATAAAACTGTTAGAGGTTCCAAGGTTTGGGAGTATCACGCTTAAAATACAAGACGGAGAGATTGTCTCCAGCGTGGAATCTAAAACAACAATATTTAAAAAGAATACTGACTGAAAAAATCAGAGGTATAGCATAAAGTAGAGTAATCTATTTTGGCTATGCCTCTTTTGTTTTTGGAAAGATTGGAGGAAAAAAGAAATGCCAACATTGCAAGAAGTCAAAAACCAGATGGACAAAGTACGGACTCAATTAGAGATTTTTGATCGCTTTGATGAGGAAATCAAGAAAACCGAAAAAGAAGTTGAGGCTATTAAATCTAAGAAAGCTGAGTTACAAACTTTTGAAGATTTTAAGGCAGTCAATTCTAAAGAGAAATATATTGCTGATATGAAAGAGCAAAGAACAAAACTCGAAAAAGAACGAATTGACTCAATCGTGGCAGACGCTAGAAAAATCAATGCGTTAGGTTATTTAGAAACAGCATTAGAGCAAGATGAAACAGTGAAACGCCAACGTCAAGAAATCAAACAGAAATCTATTGAGCTTCTGGAGTTGATTGCAAATTATAACGAAAACTACAAAAATACTGCTAAGAGATTGGCGGATGAGGTAAGAGAAACGGGTATTGAAGAGTTATTTGACCGCCTGAATACATCCCCAGAATATAGTGGAGTAAGTAAGCCTTACATTTACAGTGGTGTAGCTGGTTATATGGGAAACCAGCACCGCTATTTAGATCCGAGTGATGATTTGGCGTATTTTGTGAATCGTATCAATTTATTTGAAGGAGAACAATAATGAAAGATGAATATAAACAACTATTTCAAGAAATCGAAGAAGAGAAGAGACAAGCTGACTTACTGCAGGGGCTTGCCAAGAACGTAGAAAGTATTTCAAAATCTTACGAAGAGGAAGCTGTAACTCTTGAAGAGTTTAAAGCTATGAGCTACAAGCGTAGAAATGAACTATTTGAAAAAGATAAAGCCCTATATGATAAGCTACTGGGCAAAGAAAGACGTGGTTTGTTAGGTTTGTGATGTGGAGGGGAGCAATCCCCTTTTTTTACATAAATCAGACAGAATTACACACGAGGTAGGGGAATGGTTAGAAGTTTAAAGACAAGACTAGAAAAGATAAAGGAATATGCTGGAAAGACGGAATACGCTACACAAGATGAATGTATATCTTTATATGTGGATTGTCTGAGATTAGCTTTTCAAGACAACGGACTGGATATAAACATGGATGATTATATCCCTAGAAAATTTAGTGACGTCAAATCTTCAGATTATAAACGAGCAAAAGAAAAAATAGACGAACTTAAAAGCAAGGTTAAAGAAAGCGAGGTGACTAGTATTTGACAGAATTAAGCAGAAAAAAAGAAATATTTATGGCCAATTATCTCATGACTGGGAATGTAAAAAAAGCTAGTGAATTAAGTGAGATCACTAGAAAGACGGCTTACAATTACTTGAACGATGCAACCTTTAAGAGAATTTACCGTGAAAGACGTAGCGAACAACTCAAGGAGTCTACTACGCTGTTACAGAATGCGAGCGTTGAGGCAGTCAATGTATTAAGGGAAATCATGCTTGATAAGACAGTAAGCCCGTATGCGAGACAACAAAGCGCCCAGAGCATTCTAAACATGGCTTATAAGGCAGTTGAAATGGTTGAGGTAGTGGAGCAATTAGAAATATTAGAGGCGAAGATACTAGATGAAGGCGATTAAAAACCGTTTAAATAGGTTGAATAAGTTAGCGGTGGTTGATGAAGTTGATATCGTGTTTTTGACGCAGATTGATACTGGACATTTTGAGGTAAGATATAGGATAGGTGGAAAAAATCCCAAAGATATTATAGAAGTCTATCCGACAAAAGAAGAAGCAGAAAAAGCTATTTCAGAAATTAAAAATACAAAAGGATTGCGGATATTCTGGGACAATTTGGCTTTATTGGAGGATGATTAGAGCTTATCATTTATCAAGCAGATAAGAGAAATAATAACCCTCCTTAACTCCCTGAGAAACGACAAGCAGATAAGCGAAGTTTTTAGCCCTCTTATTTCGGGTTTTACTCCTTGCAGAATGACAAGGAAATAAGAGAGATAAAAACATCCCTTAATTGCCTATCAAATGGTATGGAGAATGGACTTGAACGCTGAGAAAACGCGAAAAATACACTAAATAAGGAGTATCAACTTGACCATTAAAGAAATCGAAGAAAAACTAAAGAGGGTGAAAAAAGGAAATACCCTTATCCAGAGACTGCAACTTAAGTACCAGAGTTTAGACAACGGCTTATTATCTGGATCCAACCAATTTCAAACACGGGTTACAATGAGTAAAACCAATACCACCGAGGATAAGATACTTGAAATCTTGGAACTTAAAGATGAGATAGTGGAGCAAATGAGCGCCCTTATAGACGAACGCATGGAAGCAATGGATATGATAAACCAGTTAGAAGAAATAGAGGAATGGTTAGTGCTGATGATGATTTATTTCAATGGTTTTCCGATAGATCAAGTTTGTAATCAGTTAGGTTTTGAAAAGGCGCAGATATATAGATTTAGAAGGAAAGCTATAGAGTATTTAGCCAACGTAGGGTAATTGATGAGCAAAAAAACGCCTAGAACAATCTAAGCGCTAAAGAGTAGTGGACGGTGTGCCTGTCCCGTCATCTCATACTATGAAGTTGCGTAGCGACACTATCATCTCTACCTCACTTCTCTTTAGACTAATTATATCACAAAGGAGCGAACTAATGGAGCTGGATAACTTCAAAACGATGATGAACGTCAGAAAGCGGATGACATACTTTCTACGTTTCCAGAGAATGGCAGGGAGTGAAAACCAAGTTACGATAGATGAAGAGGCTTGGAAACTTGTCTTACCTGATC
>NZ_DXLC01000089.1:0-10069 GCF_019414905.1 Streptococcus sp.
GTTCTGCACAAATCAAAGCCATGAAAAAGGTTGCTGGTACACTTCGTATCGACCTTGCTTCATACCGTGAGTTGGAAGCCTTCACTAAGTTTGGTTCTGACTTGGATGCGGCAACACAGGCTAAGTTGAACCGTGGACGTCGTACAGTTGAAGTCTTGAAACAACCTGTTCACAAACCATTGCCTGTTGAGAAACAAGTAACCATTCTTTATGCTTTGACACATGGTTTCTTGGATACTGTTCCAGTAGATGATATTGTTCGTTTCGAGGAAGAGTTCCATGCCTTCTTTGATGCTCAACATCCAGAGATTTTGGAAACCATTCGTGATACAAAAGACTTGCCAGAAGAAGCAGTCTTGGATGCTGCGATTACAGAGTTTCTC
Organism: Streptococcus sp.; assembly: GCF_019414905.1. Lineage (GTDB taxonomy): Bacteria > Bacillota > Bacilli > Lactobacillales > Streptococcaceae > Streptococcus. The sequence goes on from NZ_DXLC01000089.1 coordinate 384, forward strand.
AATCAAACCAGCTTCCAATAAGAATAGAGGTGTCAGATGGCAGTATCTCTAAATGATATTAAAACAAAAATCGCCTCAACAAAAAATACGAGTCAAATCACTAATGCCATGCAAATGGTATCGGCTGCTAAGCTAGGTCGCTCTGAAGAAGCAGCTCGTAACTTCCAAGTTTATGCTCAGAAAGTGCGTAAACTTTTGACAGATATTCTTCATGGTAATGGAGCTGGTGGTTCAACCAATCCGATGTTGATTAGCCGTCCCGTGAAGAAGACAGGCTATATCGTCATTACATCAGACCGAGGTTTGGTTGGAGGTTATAATTCTTCTATTCTGAAAGCCGTTATGGAGCTGAAGGAAGAATACCATCCAGATGGTAAAGGTTTTGAAATGATCTGTATCGGTGGAATGGGAGCTGACTTCTTTAAGGCCCGTGGTATTCAACCACTTTATGAACTACGTGGCTTGGCAGACCAACCGAGCTTTGATGAAGTTCGTAAGATTATTTCAAAAACTGTTGAAATGTACCAAAATGAACTTTTTGATGAGCTTTATGTTTGCTACAACCACCATGTCAATACGCTAACCAGTCAAATGCGTGTGGAACAAATGCTTCCGATTGTTGACTTGGATCCAAATGAAGCGGATGAAGACTACAGCTTGACTTTTGAATTGGAGACAGGCCGAGAAGAGATTTTGGAGCAGTTGTTGCCTCAGTTTGCAGAAAGTATGATTTACGGGGCTATTATCGATGCCAAGACAGCTGAAAATGCTGCCGGTATGACAGCCATGCAAACAGCGACAGATAATGCTAAGAAAGTCATTAATGATTTGACAATTCAGTATAACCGTGCCAGACAGGCGGCGATTACACAAGAAATTACAGAAATCGTAGCAGGAGCTAGTGCCTTAGAATAGGCTCTAGTCCAGCTCGTATGAAAATGAACTTAGGACCTAGTTGAGCTAGGAACCGACAGTATCTTATATAGAATAGGAGAAGGAGATGAGTTCAGGTAAAATTGCTCAGGTTATCGGTCCCGTTGTAGACGTCTTGTTTGCAGCAGGGGAAAAACTTCCTGAGATTAACAATGCACTTGTCGTCTACAAAAATGACGAAAGAAAAACAAAAATCGTCCTTGAAGTAGCCTTGGAGTTGGGAGATGGTATGGTCCGTACTATCGCCATGGAATCAACAGATGGGTTGACTCGTGGAATGGAAGTATTGGACACAGGTCGTCCAATCTCTGTACCAGTAGGTAAAGAAACTTTGGGACGTGTCTTCAACGTTTTGGGAGATACCATTGACTTGGAAGCTCCTTTTACAGAAGACGCAGAGCGTCAGCCAATTCATAAAAAAGCTCCAACTTTTGATGAGTTGTCTACCTCTTCTGAAATCCTTGAAACAGGGATTAAGGTTATCGACCTTCTTGCCCCTTACCTTAAAGGTGGTAAGGTTGGACTTTTCGGTGGTGCCGGGGTTGGTAAAACCGTCTTAATCCAAGAATTGATTCACAACATTGCCCAAGAACACGGTGGTATTTCAGTATTTACTGGTGTTGGGGAACGTACTCGTGAGGGGAACGACCTTTACTGGGAAATGAAAGAATCAGGTGTTATCGAGAAAACAGCTATGGTATTTGGTCAGATGAATGAGCCACCAGGAGCACGTATGCGTGTTGCCCTTACTGGTTTGACAATCGCTGAATACTTCCGTGATGTAGAAGGCCAAGACGTGCTTCTCTTTATCGATAATATCTTCCGTTTCACTCAGGCTGGTTCAGAAGTATCTGCCCTTTTGGGTCGTATGCCATCAGCCGTTGGTTACCAACCAACCCTCGCAACAGAAATGGGTCAATTGCAAGAACGTATCACTTCAACTAAGAAAGGTTCTGTAACCTCTATCCAGGCTATCTATGTGCCAGCGGATGACTATACTGACCCAGCGCCAGCAACAGCCTTCGCTCACTTGGATTCAACAACCAACTTGGAACGTAAGTTGGTACAATTGGGTATCTACCCTGCCGTTGACCCACTCGCTTCAAGTTCACGTGCTTTGGCACCTGAAATCGTTGGAGAAGAGCACTATGCAGTTGCTGCAGAAGTAAAACGTGTTCTTCAACGTTACCATGAGTTGCAAGATATCATTGCTATCCTTGGTATGGATGAACTTTCTGATGAAGAAAAGACCTTGGTTGCTCGTGCCCGCCGTATCCAGTTCTTCTTGTCACAAAACTTCAACGTTGCGGAACAATTTACTGGTCAGCCAGGTTCTTATGTTCCAGTTGCTGAAACTGTACGTGGCTTTAAGGAAATCCTTGATGGTAAACATGACCACTTGCCAGAAGATGCCTTCCGTGGTGTAGGTTCTATCGAAGATGTGATTGCAAAAGCTGAAAAAATGGGATTTTAAGAGGTGATCTATGGCTCAGTTAACTGTCCAGATCGTGACACCAGATGGTCTCGTCTATGATCACCATGCCAGCTATGTATCGGTTCGAACTCTGGATGGTGAGATGGGGATCTTGCCACGACATGAAAATATGATTGCGGTTTTAGCAGTTGATGAAGTAAAGGTAAAACGTATTGATGATGAAGATCACGTGAACTGGATTGCAGTAAACGGAGGCGTTATTGAAATTGCCAATAATACCATCACAATCGTTGCTGATTCTGCAGAACGTGCTCGTGATATCGATATCAGTCGTGCAGAACGTGCCAAGCTTCGAGCAGAGCGTGAAATTGAAGAAGCACAAGACAAAAACTTGATTGACCAAGAACGTCGTGCGAAGATTGCACTGCAACGTGCCATTAACCGTATTAATGTCGGAAAAAGACTATAAGAAAAAAATGAACTTGAGTTACCAAGTTCATTTTTTATGTTTTCTTAAGGGGCAAAACTAATGCAGACCGCTTCTGGAACATGGAAGTCATTAGAAAGTTCTGCCAGACGACCAGTTTCAGAATTGCGTTTAAAGACGGTTGCATTGTCAGAGTCCTGATGGACAGCAATAAGGAATTCTTGATCTGGTGTCAAATCAAAATCACGTGGAGTTTGACCATGCGTTGGAACGATTTCTAACAACTCTAAGCTACCGTCCGCAAGAATTGTATATACTGCGATAGAATCATGGCCACGGTTAGAAGCGTAGAGGTATTTACCGTCTTTAGAGAGACGAATAGCAGCAGTACCATTAAAGCCTTCATAACCGTCTGGTAGAGTTGAAATAACTTGCATGCGTTCAAATTCGCCAACACCATCGTAGATTAGAACTTCAATAGTGCTATTGAGTTCACAAATGAGATAAGCGATTTTATAATGGTTATGGAAAATAATATGGCGTGAGCCTGCTCCTGGCTGGCTATGATAGGTATAGAGCTTAGATAATTTTCCTTCTTGATCAAGGTCATAGGTGATGACTTGGTCAGTACCCAAATCACAGGTCACTAGATAGTGGTCAGGTGTTAAGTCTGTAAAGTGAACATGAGGAGATGCTTGATTTTCATGTGGACCTTGGCCACTGTGTTGATCCACATCACTAAGTAGAAGACTACCGTCTTTCTGACGTTTATAAACAAGGACCTGTCCTTTATGGTAGTTGGCTGCATAGACAAAATCACGCTTTTCATCAACGGCAACATAACAGTGGGGGGCTCCTTCTTCCACGACATGATTTAATAAAGTCCCGTCAGTTTGATAGGCTGCAATTCCACCCTTATCGTCTTGACTACCAACAGTGTATAAATGTTGGTGCTGGTCAAAGGCAAGGTAGGTTGGGCTTGGTTCAGCTGCAAAAAGTTCTAGATTTGAAAGCTGACCAGTTTCTGTATCAAAGTCTGCCTTGTAAATCCCTTGAGAAGTACGACGTGTATAAGTTCCAAAATAAACAGTTTCTTTCATAACTTTACCTCTATATAAAGATAAGACTATTATATCACAAAAACAAGCCAATTAAAGACATCCAATTAGATGTAAGCACTTTAAAAAAATAATTGATTGGTTTTTTGAAAAATATAATAATATTGAGATTGTTTTCCTTACTTTTCTTCTTAAAAGTGCTATAATGAATCTATCAAATTATAAAAGGAGTTTGACTATGAAAAAACGTGTTTTCTTAGCAGCAGGAGTTGCTGTACTCTCGGCAGCAGTGCTAGTAGCGTGTTCATCTGGTAATGGTAATAAAGAAGCAACTAAACCAGCAACTAAACCAGTTACTTATGCCTATGTATTCTCATCAGATCCTTCGACTCTGGATTATACAGTTTCTGGAAATGTCAGCACTAAACAGGTCACAGGTAACGTTATTGACGGTTTGCTTGAAAATGACCAATATGGGAATCTTGTTCCATCAGTTGCAGAAGATTGGACTGTTTCCAAAGATGGTTTGACCTATACCTATAAAATCCGTCAGGGTATCAAATGGTATACCAATGAGGGGGAAGAGTATGGTGAAGTCAAGGCTCAAGACTTTGTGACTGGTCTGAAACACGCAGCAGATAAGAAATCACAGGCTCTTTATCTCGTACAGGATTCTATCAAAGGATTGGATGACTATGTAAATGGGAAAACAACAGATTTTTCTAGTGTTGGGGTAAAAGCAACTGACGATTATACTGTTGTTTATACTTTGAACCATCCAGAATCTTTCTGGAATTCAAAAACAACAATGGGAGTCCTTGCACCAGTAAATGAAGACTTTTTAGCTTCTAAAGGAGATGACTTTGGTAAACCAACTGATATAACGAGCATTCTATACAATGGGCCATATCTCCTCAAAGGTCTTACATCTAAGTCTTCTATCGAAATGACCAAAAATCAAAACTACTGGGATAAACAAAATGTCTTTATTGATGATATCAAGTTATCCTTCTTTGATGGTCAAGATGCAGACTCTCTAGGTCGCGGTTTTGATGAGGGACATTATCCAGCTGCTCCACTCTTTAAAAACTCTGCCAACTATGAACGTCTAAAAGAAAAGTACAAGGATAATATTGTATATGGTCAACAGCGTGGAGGAGTTTTTTATATCTCAACCAATATCGACCGTGTAAATTACAATCACACTGCTAAAACAAGTGATACAGAAAAAACTTCTACTAAGAAAGCCTTGTTAAACAAAGATTTCCGTCAAGCCTTGGCTTTTGCGGTAGATCGTAAAGCAGGGATCTCTCAAGTATTTGGTGACGAAGTAGGACCTCGTAAGTTACGGACAAGTTTCACTCCTCCAACATTTGTTCAAGTAGGAGATCAAACATTTGGTCAAGTTACTAAGACAGAATTGGATAAATTGGATAATGTCTGGAAAGATGTTAGTCTTGATGATGCCCAAGATTCACTTCATAATGTAGACAAGGCTAAAGCTAAGTTTGAAGCTGCTAAGAAAACCCTTCAAGCTGATGGAGTACAGTTCCCAATTCATTTAGATTTGCCAATTTCTTCATCAAATCCAGATTTTATTCGTCAGGTTCAGTCTTATAAACAATCCATTGAGGAAGCCTTAGGCTCTGACAATGTAGTTGTTGATATTCAACAAGTTTCTGATGACGAATTGGGAAGTATGACTACTCTAGCTACTTCCAATGCAAATACTGACTGGGATATTAATGCAGTCAGTGGTTGGACTCCAGACTTTGCAGATCCATCGACTTATCTAGATGTATTTGATCCAACTTCAGGTCCAAGTCTCCTAAGTGCTCTTGGTGTGGCACCAGGAACAGACAATCCAGTTATTAAAACAGTTGGATTGGATAAATACAAAGAACTGATTGATGATGCAAATAGTGAGAAAACAGACCTTCAAAAACGTTATTCCAAATATTCTAAGGCCCAAGCTTGGTTGTCAGATAGTGCACTTGTTATTCCAGTATACTCTGATGGTGCTCAAATGCTAGTGACGAAAATGCTTCCTGGCAGTGGTGCCGGTGGCTGGGTAGGTGACAAGACTAGTGAAAATAGCTACAAGTATCTGAAAATCCAAGATAAGATTGTCACTACTAAAGAAATGGATGAGTTCCGCAAGAAATTTGCTGATGAAAAAGCCAAATCCAATGCTGATTATCAGAAGAACTTAGACCGTCATATTCAAGACTAATTAAATCTCCTCTTTTGAGGAGATTTTTTATGTCGCGGTCTCCATGTAAGCACTTTAAAAAAGAGTTATTTTGATTTAAAAATGGTATAATGGGAGAACAATAGAAAGGAAGTATTTATGGAGCAAAAAGAGAAACATTTTAGCCTATCTTGGTTTTTCAAGTGGTTTTTGGATAACAAGGCCATTACGGTATTTTTGGTAACCTTATTATTGGGACTGAATCTTTTTATTTTAAGTAAGATTAGTTTTCTATTTTCACCTGTTTTAGACTTTTTGGCAGTCGTGATGTTGCCAGTTATTCTATCTGGTTTGCTATATTATTTATTAAATCCTATTGTTGATTGGATGGAGAAGCATAAGGTTAATCGTGTTATAGCTATCACTATTGTCTTTGTCATCATCGCTCTCTTTATCATTTGGGGCTTGGCAGTAGCGATTCCAAATCTGCAACGTCAGGTCTTAACATTTGCAAGAAATGTACCAATCTATCTTGAAGATGCTGACAGGGTTATTGACGATTTGGTAACCAAGCGTTTACCAGATGATTTCAGGCCTCAGTTAGAACAAGTTTTGACAAACTTCTCTAGTCAGGCTACAGTTTGGGCGAGCAAGGTTTCTTCTCAGGCAGTAAACTGGGTGAGTGCCTTTATTAGTGGGGCATCTCAAGTGATTGTTGCCTTGATTATCGTTCCTTTCATGCTCTTTTATCTCTTACGTGATGGGAAAGGCCTGCGTCACTATTTGACCCAATTCATGCCAACGAAATTGAAAGAACCTGTTGGACAAGTTTTATCAGATGTGAATCAGCAGTTGTCCAACTATGTTCGAGGACAAGTAACAGTGGCTATTATTGTTGCGGTAATGTTTATGATCTTCTTTAAGATAATTGGTCTACGCTATGCGGTTACGCTTGGTGTTACTGCTGGTATCTTAAATCTGGTTCCTTATCTTGGTAGTTTCCTAGCCATGCTTCCTGCCCTAGTATTGGGTTTGATTGCTGGTCCAGTTATGCTTTTAAAAGTAGTGATTGTCTTTATCGTAGAACAAACTATTGAAGGTCGTTTTGTCTCTCCATTGATTTTGGGAAGTCAATTAAACATCCATCCCATTAATGTTCTCTTTGTCTTGTTAACTTCAGGATCCATGTTTGGTATCTGGGGAGTTTTACTCGGTATTCCGGTTTATGCTTCTGCTAAAGTTGTCATTTCAGCGATTTTTGAATGGTATAAGGTAGTCAGTGGCCTATATGAACTAGAAGGAGAGGAAGCTAAGAGTGAACAATAGTCAACAGATGTTACAGGCTTTGGAGGAGCAAGATTTAGTTAAGGCAGAGCACTACTTCGTCAAAGCTTTAGAAAATGATCCAAGTGACCTTCTGTATGAGTTGGCAACTTATCTTGAAGGGATTGGTTTTTATCCTCAGGCCAAGGAAATTTACCTGAAAATTGTAGGGGATTTCCCAGAGGTTAATCTCAATCTGGCAGCTATTGCTAGCGAGGATGGTCAAATCGAGGAAGCATTTGCGTACCTTGAGGAAATCCAAGCTGACAGTGACTGGTATGTGTCGGCTTTGGCTCTGAAAGCAGACCTTTACCAGATGGAAGGTTTGACAGATGTGGCGCGTGAGAAATTGTTAGAAGCATTGACTTACTCAGAGGATCCTCTCTTGATATTGGGCTTGGCAGAGTTGGATAGTGAGTTGGAAAATTACCAAGAAGCTATTCAAGGCTATGCTCAGTTAGATAATCGCTCAATTTATGAGCAAACAGGCATTTCTACCTATCAACGAATTGGCTTTGCCTATGCACAGTTAGGGAAATTTGAAACGGCTACAGAGTTTTTAGAAAAAGCCCTGGAGTTAGAATACGATGACCTAACAGCTTTTGAGTTAGCCAGTCTTTACTTTGATCGAGAAGAATACCAAAAAGCTGTCCTCTATTTTAAGCAGATCGATACCATTTCTCCTGACTTTGAAGGCTATGAGTATGGTTATAGTCAGGCCTTGCATAAGGAACATCAAGTTCAAGAAGCCCTGCGTATCGCTAAGCAAGGCTTGGAGAAAAATCCCTTTGAAACTCGTCTATTGTTAGCTGCTTCACAATTCTCTTATGAACTGCATGATGCTAGTGGTGCAGAAAATTATCTCCTTACTGCTAAAGAAGATGCTGAGGATACGGAAGAAATCTTACTCCGTCTAGCAACTATTTATCTGGAGCAGGAGCGCTATGAGGATATTCTAGACTTGCAAAGTGAGGAGCCAGAAAATCTCTTGACCAAGTGGATGATTGCTCGTTCCTATCAAGAAATGGACGATTTGGATACTGCCTATGAGCTTTACCAAGAGTTGGCAGGAGATTTAAAGGACAATCCAGAATTTCTGGAACACTATATCTATCTCTTGCGTGAATTGGGCTACTTTGAGGAAGCAAAAGTCAATGCACAAGCTTACTTAAAACTGGTTCCAGATGATGTGCAAATGCAAGAATTGTTTGAGACATTGTAAGAATCCATTAGTTACAGAAAACTGCAAGTTATTACTAGAGGGTAACTGCGGTTTTTTGTTTTAAAAAGGACAATTTTCAACTAATATATTCTCTTGAAAAAGTTTCAACTAGGACTATAATATAAAATTATGAGTGATAGAGGAGGAAAATAATGCTTGATACGATAGCTCTACCGATTGAAGTCCGATATATTATTCTCATTTTATTATCTTGTTTTTCTGGTTTTATCATTGGCTATGAAAGAAAGTCTAAGCACAAGCAGGCTGGGAGAAAGACTCATATCTTAGTTGCCTTAACTGCAACTTTAATGATGATTTTATCAAAAGAAGCTTTCTTGGATACGCCTAATGATGATACTTCTAGGGTTGCGGCCCAAATTGTCAGTGGAATTAGTTTCATTGGCGGTGGTATTATTTTCATGAGGGATAAAAAAATCAGTGGTATCACCACAGCAGTTGGTATTTGGGTAACTGCAGGTATTGGGATGGCGATTGGAGCAGGTTTTGCTTTTCTAGGCTTATTTTGCAGTTTAATTGTTGTCTCTGTTCAGAAAAGTAGCTCCAAATTTTTGAAAAGCGATACTCATTATCATATCAGAATGACTGGATTTGTAACCAATAAACCTTCAATAGATACCTTGAATATTCTCATTGAACAGAAGGGATTTTACAATCTAAATATTGACATGGATAGGAATGAAAGTGGTTATAATCTTACGATTAGAGCAGATCACGATAAATCCATTTCTTACAAAAATATGGCTGAGCTTTTATGGAAATGTGACGAGAATTTTTATATAAATCAGGTTAAGATTGTTTCATTAGAAGGATAGAGTTTTGTTTTCATAGCAAAACTCTGATTGGTGAATGGGGAAAGATACTTCTTATTCCCTATACTATGTATCAGGAGGAATTGACATAAAAGCATCAGATTAGCGTAGATAACATAATGAACTGGGGATATCTTGAAAACAAAGATTAGTTTATAAGATTTGGAACCGTTTTCTATCACAATCTTTCGGGAAAGTAGTTGCTAAAAGATGTAAAAATTGATAGAATAAGGATTGTCTAAAAAATTTTAAGGAGAATCTATCAAA
>NZ_DXLC01000009.1:0-2245 GCF_019414905.1 Streptococcus sp.
TTCGTCAGTTCTATCCACAACCTCAAAACAGTGTTTTGAGCTGACTTCGTCAGTTCTATCTACAACCTCAAAGCAGTGCTTTGAGCAACCTGCGGCTAGTTTCCTAGTTTGCTCTTTGATTTTCATTGAGTATAAAACAAGCAAATCACTAAGAAACCCACGACAAGATAATCTTGACACTGGTTGTAGTTTCAAAAAAATGTCAATTGATCTGACTAGCAATCTGTAAGAGTGCCTTTTCAAAAAGGAAACCTTTTTCATAAAGACCTGTCTTAATCTGATAGTCTGTCTCAATCAAATAAGAAATAGCTTGCTTCAAAAAGCTAAAGGAAAGTCCTCGCGCATCTCTCAGCGCAAACTTGATTTGATAGGGATTAGGATTGCGTCCGAGAAAACTGCCTAAACTACTTGCAATCTGCGCTTCTGTTTGGCCAGACTCCGACAAAATTTTCACCTGAGTAAAAGTTCGAAATTGTCCTAGCATGACTGCAATCAGTTTAATTTCATCTTCACCTTGCAAGGTCAAGTCTCTAACCAAATCGCGCGCCTGGTCCATCTTTTTAGTCAGAATAAACTGAGTTAAATCAAAAATATTATCCTGTAAGGTCTTGGGAATAGCGTTGACAATATCCTCTTCCTCGATAACAGAGTCTTCCTTATAGGACTGTAAAAAGAGGAGATTTTTCTGGATTTCGCTAAATTGAAAACCAGACTTGATGAGGAGATTTTCAAAAGAATGATTGGCAAACTGCAGACCTTCTTTCTGGCTCCACTTTTGGAAATACTGACGCAATTCTTGTTCTTTGGCTTCTACTGCGTCAAAAACCTTGGCATCACGCTTCAGTAATTTAACCAACCGTCTTTTGCTATCCAGCTTTCCTTCTGCAAAGATTAACAACTTGGTTGTTGGAGAAGGATTGTCAAGGTATTCCTCAAACGACTTGAGTTCATCATCTGTCAAAAAGCGTTTCTTGGCTGTTGTGATATCGACAAAATGATCCAATATCACGATTTTCTCATCCGCAAAGAAAGGAAGGCTGACCAACTCCAGTTCCACATCCTTGTAAACTACTTCTTTCATATCAAAGTAGGCAAAGTTAAGGTCGGCAGAATCATAACCAATCTGTTTCAATACTTGACTCTTCATAACTTCAAACTGTCCCTGATCTGTCCCTGTAAAAAGGCTCAGGCTCGGTAAATTTGATAAAGTCAACTTCTGGCTTTCTTCAATAGCTAGCATCGTCTCTCCTTTCTTCTGATTTTTTAATGAATTCAATCGATATAGCGCAATTTCCCACGGAAATCTTCTAGGTTCTCGTACCCTTTTTCCACCATGATAGCTTTTAGTTCATTGGTAATACGTTCGAAAGCAACGACGCCTTCTTTGTGAAGGGTGGTTCCCACCTGTACCATACTTGCTCCACAGAGGATGTGTTCAAAGGCATCACGACCAGTCAACACGCCGCCTGTTCCAATGATTTGGATCTGAGGATTTAAGCGTTGATAAAATGCGTGAACATTAGCAAGAGCAGTCGGTTTGATATACTCTCCACCGATGCCACCGAAACCATTTTTAGGACGGATAACGACAGACTCATCTTCTATATAAAGGCCGTTTCCGATAGAGTTAACACAGTTGACAAACTTGAGCGGGTACTTGTTGAAAATAGCTGCCGCTTGGTCAAAGTGAACAATGTCAAAATATGGTGGCAATTTAATTCCCAGAGGTTTGGTAAAGTAGACAAATACTTCTGCCAAAATCCGGTCTGTTGTCTCAAAATCATAGGCAATCTGAGGTTTACCTGGAACATTTGGACAGGAAAGGTTTAGCTCAGTCAGACCACGAAACTCACTCTCTTGGACTTTTTTCAAGATAGTATGGGTTTCTTCTGGAGACATGCCGACTAGAGATAAGAAGAAAGTTCGGTTTGGTTCTTTTTCTTGCAAATCCAAAAGATAATCCAAATAATAGTCTAAGCCATTATTCGGCAAGCCCATAGAGTTAATGGAACCAAGTGGAACATCTTGGTAGCGTGGCTCAGGATTTCCCTGACGAAAGTCCAAGGTCGCTGTCTTGGTCACAAAAGTTCCTGCCGCTGAGTTTTTAACCCCTTCCAGCTCCTCTATCGTCATACAAGCCACACCTGCTGCATTCATCAAACAATTGTCAAACTCAAAATCAGCAATTTGTGTTTTCGTTGATACCATGATTCTGATCCTCCAGATTCCATTTATTTCTAATATT
>NZ_DXLC01000090.1:0-2241 GCF_019414905.1 Streptococcus sp.
TTCTGGGACTTCATGAATAGTTCCAGGTGGATTTTCTTCGACCTCTATTTCTGGAACTTCATGAATAGCGGCTACTTCGCCGTTCACACCACCTGAGAAGTCTGGCACATCATGAACGGCTGCTTCCTCACCGTTGATGCCACCTTCAAAGGCTGGTTCCTCATGAACTGTACCTTCACCATTGACAGCACCTGTAAATTCTGGGACTTCATGGATTTCTGCTTTTGCTCCATTTTTACCACCAGGGACTCCTGCACCTTCAAAACTTACAGGCAAATTATGCATGCTCTCAATTGCACCATCAATGATTTCGGTAATTTCTTGACCAATATCTTCCTTGTTAACTGCGAAAAGCAATGTTTTTGTATCGTATTGCGTCAAGAAAGTCGCAAAATTACCATTTGCCAATTTAAGAACTGGTGGTTGATTCACCAATACTTCAGAATCAAATTCTAGAGCAATGACATTTTTGCTCATCTCCACAGCATTTTTTACAGTTGCTTTTGTTGGAGCAATTCTATCCTTGCTTAAGAAATCCCAGTTGAATTTCTTGAAGGATAGAGTATAAGGATTGCCTCCAGCTTCATGATGTTCGTCCAAGAGACCAAATTCTTTTGGTCCGATCTGTTGAAGTGAGTTATAGGCATATTCCCCTTCTTGAATCAAATGGTGATGCAGCCAAGTCAACTCGCCATCTTCTTCTACGCGAGCCACTCGAATGTAACCATTCTTACGACCTGGGCCATTGGCATTTGCTAGAAGGATATACTCCTTACCATCTTGAACCGTATGAGTCGCCGCCATTTGAACATAAACATCGGGTACATCATAGCGTGCTACATAGTTGTCCCATGTAATACCACCATCATTACTTGTCGCAACCTGCAAATCACCAGTCAAACCACGCATAAAGAGTTTCAACTGACCATTGTTCAGCTGAACAACTGAAGCTTCCGTATTTTGAGCGTAGTAATTGTTCATGTTACTTGAATCAACTACTGTACCATCATAAAGTGTACGGTTATCATTGACACCGCCACCCATATGCCAAGTCTTACCATGGTCATCTGAGTAGATGATACGAGATGATTGAGATCCATTGAGGTGGTTGGTTCTGTTTGTCGTATAAACAGGAACGACGATCCGACCTTTATGAGGTCCATTCTGGAGGGTAATGCCCACTCCAGGTCCCACACCTAAGAATTTCATCCAATCAGCTTTGACCATTGGAGTAATATCTTGTGGCGCAGACCAAGTCTTACCATCGTCATCACTGTAAGACATCCATAGGTAGCTATCTTTAGCAATTCTAAATGGAGAGGTTTTATTGCTTGTAAAATAGATATTCCCTAGTAGCTGCTCACCTTGATAAAGGTCGCCTTTATCGCTATAGGCTGGCTTGACTGGATTTACAACAACACGGTAATCCGTTGCCTGACCATCTGGTGTGTAGACAAGGCCATTTTCACGAATGGTATAGGCTCCATTTTCTCCTTCACGGTAGAGAATTTGGTAGGTTTTTCCATCAATTTCTTTATAAGCTTCCTCTTTTTCAGCTGACATCCCAAAGATACCTTTTCCTTCTGGGAACATATCATAGACTGAAAAAATGCGTTTGGTTTCAGTATCTTGGGCTAAAACCATATCGATATTTACTGGTGAACCAACAGATGGATCAGTAGCTTTTGGATTGTCGCGTAGATTCGTAAGTGTGATACGATCGCCCCATGTTTGACCCTGATCTTCACTTCGTTTGACGACCATACCGATATCGCCCCAGTCATAGTGGTGCAAACGACGTTCGTCAGCTCCAGCAATCAAAGTTCCCTTGTCAGTCTTAAGGAGGGCTGGAATACGATAGCTATTAATGCCATCTGGATTGGACTGCCCATTTTTACCAGCTTCAAAAACATCCTTTTTATCTGTTATCTCAGCTCCTTCTGGAAGCTTTTTCTCTAATTCGGATCTTTCAAATAGGTAGCTACGATTTTGAACTTCTTCTGGACTCAAGGCACGATCATAAACAGTTAGATTACGAACTTGTAAACCTGCCCCCCAAACCATACTTCCTGCACGATTTGTGGTACCAATTTGCATATGATTCACATCAGGCATATCTTTGATAAAGCGTCCTGATTTCTTACTTGTTCGTGACAAAACTCCGTTTACATAGAGACGAACTTGTCCATCTGGAGAATCTGCACTTGGTCTTTCAACTGTAAAGGTTACTGAGTTCCACTG
>NZ_DXLC01000091.1:0-2486 GCF_019414905.1 Streptococcus sp.
AGTAAGATAAAGAATAAGAAGCCACCCACACTCTCAATGATCATGCTGATGCGAATTTCCAGAGCAAAAACTCGTTCGATGAGGGCTTGTCCCAAGGTCAAACTAATAAATCCAATCAGAATAGTTACGATAAAGAGCAACTTGTGCCGATAATCTTTGACAATCAGGTAAGTTATATTAGCCAGCATAAAGCCGAAGAAGGACATAGGCCCTACCAGGGCAGTGGCCGTTGAAGTTAAAAGCACGATGCCCCAGAGGAGTTCTTTCTGTTCTTTTTCAACATCGAGTCCCAATATCTGAGCCGTTTCTCTTTGCAGGTGCAAGACATCCAGAATGACTGCTTTCCGAAAGAAAAAGATTGTCAAAGCAAGGATAATCAGAGAACCGATGGCTAGGATGGAAGTGTTGAGATGTTGAAAGGAGGCAAAAAGGCTGTTTTGCAGTTTATCATATTCATTTGGATCCATCAGGACCTGAAGGAAGGTACTGATATTTCGAAAGAGACTTCCGAGGGCTAGACAGATTAGCAGGATAAAGACCAGATCTTGCTTCATCAGCGTCTTCAAGTAGCCTTGCAAGGCGAGAAAGAAGAGAGATTGGACGAGAAGTAAGATTAGGAATTCTAAGATGAGAGACTTCCCGAGTTGAAGAAACTTACTTTCAAAAACCAGTAGTAGAGTTTGCAGTAGGACGTAGAAGGATTCGATTCCTAAAATACTAGGCGTAAGGAAGCGATTTTCCGTCAGGGTTTGAAAACTAATGGTCGAAATCCCAGTCGCGATGGCTACCAAGAGATAAACAACTATCTTTTGGGAACGCAACTTCCAAGCAAAGGCTGACAAGTGAGTGATGGGCCAAAAATAGAGGAGACAAGCTCCGATGGCTAGAATAATGAGAAGGCAGAAGAGTTTGGTATGTTTGCTTTTAAATGGCATCTTTTCGTCCCCCTCTCCATAGAAGTAGGATAAAGACGAGGCTACCAATGATTCCTAGTAGAAGACTGACAGACAGTTCATAGGGCCGAATTAGAACTCGTGATAGGATATCGCAGGCCAGAACTAGATTGGCACCAACCAGTGCGACCATGAGTTTGGTCTGACTTAGATTATCTCCATAGCGTTTGCGAACAAGATTGGGAACGATAACTCCTAGAAATGGTAAGCCACCCACGGTAATCATGGTGACACTTGTCGTTAGGGCTACCAGAAAGAGGGCTAGTTTTTCAAGTAGGGAGTAGGAAATCCCCAAACTTTCACTGGTTTCTTTTCCTAGATTCATGATGGTAAAGGTTTGGGATAATTTCCAAACGGCTATCAGGATAATGAGACCTAAGAAGAGCCATTCATACTGATGGGTCTGAATCATGGAGAAGGAGCCCTGGGTCCAAGCGGTCATGCTCTGAACCAGATTGAAACGGTAGGCGATAACTTCTGTCACAGAACCAATAATTCCGCTATAGATAATCCCAATCAGAGGCAACATCCATCTTTCCTTTACAGTAAAAATGGCCATAAAGGCTAGGAAGAAGAGGGTGAATACGATGGATGAAACAAAAGCAAAGAGCATCTTTTGAGTCAGACTAGCCGACGGAAAGACAAAGAGGCTCAGCACCATTCCCAGTTTGGCAGCTTCAGTCGTTCCAACTGTGCTTGGAGCAGCAAACTGATTTTGAGTGATAGTCTGCATGAGAAGTCCTGCCATACTCATACTAGAGGCCGCAAGGAGAATACTGATAGTTCTTGGAAGACGGGACTCTTGAAAGAGAAGCCAAGTTTCATGATCCAGTGCAAAGAGTTTTCCCCATGAAAAATCACTGGTCCCAATGCTAATAGAGAGAAAGACTAGGAGTAGAAGTAAGCCAATTAAATAATGAGAAAGTTTCATACCCCATCCTTTCATGTAGATTTGGTACCGAAAGATACCTGCGGATATTACTGTAACACGATTTATTTAATCTGTCAATAAATTTTCTGACAATTTAATGAATAAAACAAGGAGAGAGCGCCAAGGCTTTCTCCTTTGTTATCCTATTCTAAAATGTTTTTGCCTTCTTTAACACGCCAATGATAATCCGATAAAATAATATCTTTTAGAGAGTAACTAGCCTTCCAATCAAGATATTTTTTAGCTTTTGATGCGTCTGCTAGGACGCTAGCTGGGTCACCAGCACGGCGAGCAACAATTTCGTGTGGTATTTTTTGATCCAGTAATTCTTCAGCAGTTTTAAAGATTTCTTTGACGGTATAGCCTTTTTCAGTTCCTAAGTTAAAGATTTGAGAAGAACTGTTTTCTTGAAAGAGGTAGTTCATTCCTTTAACATGAGCCTGTGCAAGGTCCAAGACATGAATGTAATCTCGAATACATGAACCGTCACGTGTATCGTAGTCATCTCCAAATATTTTTAGGCTATCATTTTGTCCCAATGCGGTCTTGTTGATGTTGGGAATGATATGAGTTGGATTTTTCACACGCAGACCGTTTGAAGC
>NZ_DXLC01000092.1:0-5636 GCF_019414905.1 Streptococcus sp.
CTTTTAAATAGTAGAGTGTCATTTTTTGATAGTCATATTCTATCTTTTTTTTGATGTGATTGCAAAAATCTGCTACGTTCAAAAAAATTAAAGAAAAGGCTTGCAAAAAAGAAAAATAAAGTGTATTATATAACTAGTACAATGATTGTGAAATAAATTCCGAACAATAATTAAATCCTGAAATGTCATTATTTCGTTCTGAAATGTTATTGTTTCAAATTGATAATTTTTGTATAATATTGTTAAGAACTTTAAATCAAAAAGGAGTTTCATTATGAAAAAGAATGGTAAAGCTAAAAAGTGGCAATTGTATGCAGCAATCGGTGCTGCAAGTGTAGTTGTATTGGGTGCTGGGGGCATTTTGCTCTTTAGACAGCCTTCTCAGACTGCTGTAAAAGATGAGGCTACTCATCTTGTTGTTGCTAAGGAAGGAAGCGTGGCATCCTCTGTTTTATTGTCAGGGACAGTAACAGCAAAAAATGAACAATATGTTTATTTTGATGCTAGTAAGGGTGATTTAGATGAAATCCTTGTTTCTGTGGGTGATAAAGTCAGCGAAGGTCAGGCTTTAGTCAAGTACAGTAGTTCAGAAGCCCAGGCAGCCTATGATTCAGCGAGTCGAGCAGTTGCTAAGGCAGATCGTCATATCAATGAACTCAATCAAGCACGAAATGAAGCTGCTTCAGCTCCCCAGTTACCAGTACCAGCAGGAGGCGAAGGTGTAGCAGCCCAAACTCCAACTCCAGTCTCAGGAAATTCAGTATCCTCTATTGATGCACAATTAGGTGATGCTCGTGATGCTCGTGCAGATGCAGCAGCGCAATTAAGCAAGGCTCAAAGTCAGTTGGATGCAATGACGGTTCTCAGTACCCTAGAGGGAACTGTGGTCGAAGTCAACCGTAATGTTTCTAAATCTCCAACTGGAGCTAGCCAGGTGGTAGTTCATGTCGTTAGCAATGAAAACTTGCAAGTTAAGGGGGAACTATCTGAATACAACCTTGCCAACCTCTCTGTAGGACAAGAAGTAACCTTTACTTCTAAAGTTTACCAAGATAAGAGCTGGACTGGTAAGATTAGCTACATTTCTGACTACCCTAAAAACAATGGTGAAGCAGCAAGTGCAGCTACTGCCACAGCAGGTGGTAATTCTGGTTCTAAATATCCATATACCATCGATGTTACAAGTGAAATCGGTGATTTGAAACAAGGATTCTCAGTAAGTGTTGAGGTCAAGAATAAGAGTAAAGCTATTTTGGTTCCTCTAACAAGTATTGTGACTGAAAATGATAAGAACTATGTCTGGGTGCTTGACGAGCAGAAAAAGGCCAAGAAAGTGGAAGTTGGTTTGGGAAATGCTGATGCAGACAACCAAGAAATCACTTCAGGTCTGACAAATGGAGTCAAGGTCATCAGTAACCCAACGTCTTCTCTAGAGGAATGAAAAGAGGTGAAGGCTGATGAAGCAACTAATTAGTCTAAAAAATATCTGCAGGAGTTACCGTAATGGTGACCAAGAACTGCAGGTTCTCAAAAATATCAACCTAGAAGTGAATGAGGGTGAATTTGTTGCCATCATGGGACCATCTGGTTCGGGTAAGTCTACTCTCATGAATACGATTGGCATGTTGGATACACCAAGTAGTGGAGAGTATTATCTTGAAGGTCAAGAAGTGGCTGGATTGGGTGAAAAACAACTAGCCAAGGTCCGCAACCAACAAATCGGTTTTGTCTTTCAGCAGTTCTTTCTTCTATCCAAACTTAATGCTCTGCAAAATGTAGAATTGCCCTTGATTTACGCAGGAGTTTCGGCTTCAAAACGGCGCAAGTTAGCTGAGGAATATCTTGATAAGGTTGAATTGACTGAGCGTAGTCACCATTTACCTTCAGAATTATCTGGTGGTCAAAAGCAACGTGTGGCTATTGCGCGTGCCTTGGTAAACAATCCTTCTATTATCCTAGCAGACGAACCGACAGGAGCCTTGGATACCAAAACAGGTAACCAAATCATGCAACTATTGCTTGAACTAAATAAAGAAGGAAAAACTATTATCATGGTAACGCATGAGCCTGAAATCGCTGCTTATGCCAAACGCCAGATTGTCATTCGCGATGGAGTTATTTCATCTGACAGTGCGCAGTTAGAAAAGGAGGAAAACTAAG
Source organism: Streptococcus sp. (assembly GCF_019414905.1). Taxonomy (GTDB): domain Bacteria; phylum Bacillota; class Bacilli; order Lactobacillales; family Streptococcaceae; genus Streptococcus. The sequence goes on from NZ_DXLC01000092.1 coordinate 2,161, forward strand.
ATGCAGAATCTGAAATTTGCCTTTTCATCTATCATGGCACATAAGATGCGCTCTTTTCTTACTATGATTGGGATTATTATCGGTGTTTCATCAGTTGTTGTGATTATGGCTCTAGGTGATTCCCTATCTCGTCAACTCAACAAAGATATGACCAAATCTCAGAAGAATATTAGTGTCTTTTTCTCTTCTAAAAAAAGTAAAGATGGGTCTTTTACTCAGAAACAATCAGCTTTTACGGTTTCTGGAAAAGAAGAGGAAGTTCATGTTGAACCGCCAAAACCGCAAGAATCCTGGGTTAAAGAGGCAGCCAAACTCAAGGGAGTGGATAATTACTATGTAACCAACTCAACGAACGCCATCTTGACTTATAAAGATAAAAAGGTTGAAAATGCCAATTTGACAGGCGGGAATAGAACCTATATGGACGCTGTTAAGAATGAAATCATTGCAGGTCGTAGTCTGAGAGAGCAAGATTTCAAAGAATTTGCAAGTGTTATTTTGCTTGATGAAGAATTGTCCATTAGTTTATTTGGCTCTCCTCAAGAGGCTATTAACATGGTTGTAGAAGTCAATGGATTTAGTTACCGGGTCATTGGGGTTTATACTAGTCCAGAGGCTAAACGTTCAAAAATATATGGTTTTGGTGGCTTGCCCATTACTACAAATACTTCCCTTGCTGCGAATTTTAATGTAGATGAAATAGCTAATATTGTCTTTCGAGTGAATGACACAAGCTTGACTCAAACTCTGGGTCCAGAATTAGCACGAAAAATGACAGAGCTTGCTGGCTTGCAACAGGGAGAATATCAAGTATCAGATGAGTCAGCTGCATTTGCAGAAGTTCAACAATCGTTTAGTTTTATGACTACGATTATTAGTGCCATTGCGGGGATTTCCCTCTTTGTTGGAGGGACTGGTGTTATGAACATTATGCTTGTTTCGGTGACAGAGCGTACCCGTGAGATTGGTCTCCGTAAGGCTTTGGGTGCAACGCGTGCCAATATTTTAATTCAGTTTTTGATTGAATCCATGATTTTGACCTTGCTTGGTGGAGTTATTGGTCTAACCATTGCGACAGGCTTAACCGCTATAGCTGGTCTACTCTTGCAAGGATTGATAGCTGGTATAGAAGTAGGAGTATCAATCCCAGTTGCCCTATTTAGTCTTGCAGTTTCGGCTAGCGTGGGTATGATTTTTGGAGTTTTGCCAGCCAACAAGGCATCGAAACTTGATCCAATTGAAGCCCTTCGTTATGAATAGAATAAACAAGATGGACACTCGTCTATCTTGTTTTTTGTATGGATTTCCCTATCGAAAATCCTTAAAAATGTGATATAATGAAGTGTTAGAAAAACAGGTTTCATTTGCCTGGAAAGGAAAAATTATGTCTGAAAAGAATTTTTATATTACAACACCGATTTACTATCCATCTGGTAAACTTCATATCGGTTCTGCCTACACAACCATCGCCTGTGATGTCCTAGCCCGTTACAAACGCCTGATGGGTTACGATGTCTTTTATCTGACAGGTCTTGATGAGCATGGTCAGAAAATCCAGCAGAAAGCAGAAGAAGCTGGCATTACACCTCAAGCTTATGTTGATGGGATGGCAGTTGGAGTCAAAGAACTCTGGCAATTACTAGATATCTCATACGATAAATTTATCCGTACAACTGATGACTACCATGAAAAAGTTGTCGCACAGGTCTTTGAGCGCTTACTTGCTCAAGATGATATCTATTTGGGTGAATACTCTGGTTGGTATTCAGTCTCAGATGAGGAATTCTTTACAGAAAGCCAGCTTGCGGAAGTTTTCCGTGATGAAGCTGGAAATGTAACTGGTGGTATTGCTCCATCAGGACACGAGGTTGAATGGGTATCTGAAGAATCATATTTCCTTCGTCTTAGCAAGTACCAAGACCGTTTGGTCGAATTTTTCAAGTCCCATCCTGAATTTATCACTCCAGATGGCCGTCTGAATGAAATGCTTCGCAACTTCATTGAGCCAGGTTTAGAGGATTTGGCGGTATCTCGTACCACATTTACCTGGGGTGTACCAGTCCCATCAAATCCAAAACACGTTGTCTATGTTTGGTTTGATGCTCTACTCAACTATGTGACAGCTCTTGGCTACGATCAAGACGAACACGCTAACTTTGACAAGTTCTGGAACGGAACAGTCTTCCATATGGTTGGAAAAGACATCCTTCGTTTTCACTCAATCTACTGGCCAATCCTTCTTATGATGTTGGATATCAAATTGCCAGAACGTTTGATTGGTCATGGTTGGTTTGTCATGAAAGACGGAAAGATGTCTAAATCTAAAGGGAATGTTGTCTATCCTGAAATGTTGATAGAGCGTTTTGGACTAGATCCACTTCGTTACTACCTCATGCGTAGCCTTCCAGTTGGTTCAGACGGAACCTTTACTCCGGAAGACTATGTTAGCCGTATCAATTATGAATTGGCTAATGACCTTGGAAACCTCCTCAACCGTACTGTTTCTATGATTAACAAGTACTTTGATGGACAAATTCCAGCCTATGTAGAGGGCGTGACAGAGTTTGATCATGCTCTTGCTGAGGTTGCAGAACAATCAATCGCAGACTACCATACACACATGGAAGCAGTTGACTACCCACGTGCTCTTGAAGTAGTCTGGACTCTGATCTCTCGTACCAATAAATACATCGATGAGACCGCACCATGGGTCTTGGCCAAGGATGAAGCTCTTCGTGACCAATTGGCAAGTGTCATGAGTCACTTGGCAGCTAGCCTTCGTGTCGTTGCTCACTTGATTGAGCCGTTTATGATGGAAACTAGTCGTGCAGTTTTGACTCAACTTGGCTTGAATGAAGTTTCTAGTCTTGAAAACTTGAACTTGGCTGACTTCCCAGCAGATGTGACTGTAGTTGCCAAAGGAACACCAATCTTCCCACGTCTGGATATGGAAGAAGAAATCGCCTATATCAAGGAACAAATGGAAGGCAACAAACCAGCAGTCGAAAAAGAGTGGAACCCAGACGAAGTTGAACTCAAACTAAACAAGGAAGAAATCAAGTTTGAAGATTTTGACAAGGTCGAAATTCGTGTCGCAGAAGTCAAAGAAGTGTCTAAAGTAGAAGGTTCAGATAAGTTGCTTCAATTCCGCTTGGATGCTGGTGATGGTGAAGATCGTCAAATCCTCTCAGGAATTGCAAAATACTATCCAAACGAACAAGAATTGGTCGGCAAGAAAGTTCAAATCGTTGCCAACCTCAAACCGCGTAAGATGATGAAAAAATATGTCAGCCAAGGTATGATCCTATCAGCTGAACATGATGGAAAATTAACCCTTCTCACAGTTGATCCAGCTGTACCAAACGGAAGTGTGATTGGGTAAAAATAGACAGGACTAGTTCATGCTAGTTCTGTTTTTTATTTATACTCAATGAAAATCAAAGAGCAAACTAGGAAGCTAGCCGCAGGTTGCTCAA
>NZ_DXLC01000093.1:0-1740 GCF_019414905.1 Streptococcus sp.
TTCCAGCGGGTCTTGATTGCCAGATGTTTGGTGCAGGAAGCCGACTATATCCTCTTGGATGAACCTTTTGTTGGGATTGATTCTGTCAGTGAGGAAATCATCATGAATACGCTGAGAGATCTGAAAAAAGCTGGGAAGACGGTTCTCATCGTCCACCACGACCTCAGCAAAGTTCCCCACTACTTCGATCAAGTCTTGCTTGTCAATCGAGAAGTGATTGCCTTTGGTCCAACCAAAGAAACCTTTACCGAAGCCAATCTCAAAGAAGCTTACGGTAATCGACTCTTTTTCAATGGAGGTGACCTATGATTGCAGAATTTATCGATGGATTACAAAAATTCCATTTCTTACAAAATGCCTTGATAACAGCCATTGTCGTCGGGGTCGTAGCTGGAGCTGTAGGATGTTTCATCATTCTACGCGGGATGTCACTCATGGGAGATGCCATTTCACATGCTGTCTTACCAGGTGTAGCCCTCTCCTTCATCTTGGGCGTTGACTTCTTTATCGGAGCCATTGTCTTTGGATTGCTAGCTGCCATCATCATTACCTACATCAAGGGGAACTCGATTATCAAAAGCGATACCGCCATCGGCATTACCTTTTCTTCTTTCTTAGCCCTCGGTATCATCTTGATTAGTGTCGCTAAAAGTTCTACTGACCTTTTCCATATCCTTTTTGGTAATATCCTGGCCGTCCAAGATACGGATATGTTTATTACTATGGGTGTTGGGGCAGTCATTCTCTTGTTAATCTGGATTTTCTTCAAGCAACTCTTGATAACATCCTTTGATGAACTCTTGGCTAAAGCCATGGGAATGCCTGTCAATTTCTATCACTACCTTCTCATGGTACTCTTGACTCTCGTGTCTGTGACAGCCATGCAAAGTGTCGGAACTATCCTGATTGTAGCCATGCTGATTACCCCAGCTGCAACTGCTTATCTTTATGCTAATAGCCTGAAAAGCATGATTTTCCTTTCCTCAACCTTTGGAGCTACTGCTTCAGTTTTGGGACTCTTTATCGGCTATAGCTTTAACGTTGCGGCAGGTTCTAGTATCGTGCTGACAGCTGCTAGTTTCTTTCTTATTAGCTTCTTTATCGCTCCAAAACAACGATATTTGAAACTGAAAAATAAACATTTGTTAAAATAAGGGGCAAAGCCCCAATAAATTGGAGGATCTAATGAAAAAATTAGGTACATTACTCGTTCTTTTTCTTTCTGTCATTGCTCTTGTAGCATGTGCTAGCGGAAAAAAAGATGCAGCTTCTGGTCAAAAACTAAAAGTTGTTGCTACAAACTCAATCATCGCTGATATTACTAAAAATATTGCTGGTGACAAGATTGATCTTCACAGTATCGTTCCTGTTGGTCAAGACCCACACGAATACGAACCACTTCCTGAAGACGTTAAGAAAACATCTCAAGCTGATTTGATTTTCTATAACGGGATCAACCTTGAAACAGGTGGCAATGCTTGGTTTACAAAATTGGTAGAAAATGCCAAGAAAACTGAAAACAAAGACTACTTTGCAGTCAGCGAAGGCGTTGATGTTATCTATCTTGAAGGCCAAAACGAAAAAGGCAAAGAAGACCCACACGCTTGGCTTAACCTTGAAAACGGTATGATTTTTGCTAAAAACATCGCAAAACAATTGAGCGCTAAAGACCCTAGCAACAAGGAATTCTACGAAAAAAATCTCAAAGAATATACTGATAAGTTAGACAAACTTGACAAG
>NZ_DXLC01000094.1:0-1923 GCF_019414905.1 Streptococcus sp.
AAAACGGCTCCATAATATCTATAGGGGATTTACCCACTACAAATATTATAGAGCCAATAAAAGCAGATGAGAGAGCCTTCGGGTTCTCTTTCTCTTTTCTGAAAACTTTCTCAATTTTTCCATGAAATGTGGTAAAATAAAAGAAAGAAGCTGACAAAGGAGACGGGTATGGAACAAACATTTTTTATCATTAAACCAGATGGTGTAAAAAGAGGACTAGTAGGTGAAGTGTTAAAACGCATCGAACAACGTGGATTTACAATCGAAAAATTGGAGTTGCGTTCACAGGTTTCAGAAGAGTTGATTGACCAGCACTATCAGGACTTGGTTGGTCAAAGTTTTTACCCACCGATTCGTGAATTTATGACTTCAGGACCGGTTCTTGTAGGTGTCATTTCAGGTCCCAAAGTTATCGAAACTTGGCGGACTATGATGGGTGCGACTCGTCCAGAAGAAGCTTTACCAGGAACGATTCGAGGTGATTTTGCAAAAGCTGCTGGAGAAAATGAGGTTATCCAAAATGTTGTACATGGTTCAGATTCAGAAGAGTCAGCTAAGCGAGAAATTGCTCTTTGGTTTTAAGAGTGGATTGGCTCAATCAATTGGTTAAAAGCTCATTTGAATAGAAAGTATAGTCAATTAGTTTAAGACATGACGCATGATATCAAATTTTTTAGTTTTTGATATGGTGCGTTTTTTGACTAATAGTCACATAAAAAAGAAAGGACTAACTTCGTCCTTTCTCGTTCTTAGTTTTTCTTCAACCCACTACAGTTAACAAAGAGCCTTAATTCTTAAAAATTGATAGAGTTGACAAATGGTAGAAAAAAGCCCTTTTTACTAAGTTAAGTATCAACTACAGTTACGATTAGCATTCGTTACCGAACCCATTCGCCATTATAATTGACAGAATAGCCATCTACGGTCGTATTCACTGCCAAAGCACCTGAACTATAAGCATAGTACCATTTGCCATTGACCTGGAACCAACCAGTTGCCATAGCTCCTGATGAACGAAGATAGTACCACTTGTTACCAAGATATTGCCAGCCAGTTTGCATATCACCATTTTCAGCATCTAGATAATACCAAGTTGAGCCTTCTTGATACCAGCCAGTTGCCATTGAACCTGATGAACGGAGGTAGTACCACTTGTTACCAAGATATTGCCAACCAGTTTGCATAATACCATTTGTTGGATCTAGATAATACCATGGAGCAGTTTTTAGCTTATCTTCATCATATGTAAGAGGAAAATCCTTAACCCAACCACGTGCTAGCTCCCCAACAGTCAATCTGTTGATGCGAGAATCAAAGCCACCATCCTTCAGTAAATAATACCAGTGCCCCTCATCATAAATCCAACCAGTTTTTAAGGTGTGATAACTACGTTGATCTTCAAAATAATAGACTCGTTTCTCTGCTGGACTATTATATTGTTCCCCATGATGCTTGTTGACATTTGTAGCTGTTTTTGCTTCTAAAACTTGCTTACCAACAAATTCTTGTAGTACCCCATCTTGACCAAAGTAAAACCAATCTGGTCTAAAAGCAATATCTTGCCTTATAGAAGAACCAATCGTAACCCCTTCGTGTGGAGTAGGTATATATTGCCAGCCGACAACCATCTCTCCAGATAAAGGATCAAAATAATAGTACTTACCATCAATCACTCGCCAGTAGGTTTCTTTGAGTTCCCCCTTCTTGTAGTAGGTTCTTCCGTTTTCTTGTACAAAATGCCATCCTTCAGAATCATCTGCAAATACTGTATTGGTAGCTAGCAAACCAAAGAAAATTGCTGTTAGTCCAACTTGCATAGTTTTTTTCAAAAGTTTCATTTATGTATACCTCCAATATTAAATCCACTCACCAGATGAAGCGAAATTATAAACTTTACCATTTGTCTATTCTTCTGAACAAACT
>NZ_DXLC01000095.1:0-4054 GCF_019414905.1 Streptococcus sp.
AAATTCCATTGGATTTCTAAAATCATCCACTGGATAATTTTACCTCCCGTCCGCACTATTTCAGGGAAATATCAAAAAACTACTTAATTGAATTTTGGCCTCATTTCTTAGGAAAAAAGATAAGCTTCCTAGCACTCATCGAGTGTGGCGTCACCTTCCTATTTTTCTACAGAAATGTTCGGCAAGCCGAACCGTCCAAAATATCTTGAGTAGTTGAACACGCCTACAACTCTGTGGAAAAAGATAAATCTGCCTAGGAGCAGTCGCTCCGTCGTTCGATTTCCTATTTTCCTTTGAGTTGCTTAACGGCTTAGTATCTTGATCTTTGTAGGCAAGGCGTATAATTTCATCAATCCAAAGGGGATTAAAATGACAAAACAAGTGTTTCAAACGACTTTTGCGGGTCGTGAGTTAATTGTAGAGACTGGTCAGGTTGCTAAGCAAGCAAATGGCTCTGTTGTCGTGCGTTACGGTGAGTCAACTGTCTTGACTGCTGCCGTGATGTCTAAGAAGATGGCAACTGGAGATTTCTTCCCTCTTCAAGTCAACTACGAAGAAAAAATGTATGCGGCTGGGAAGTTTCCTGGTGGCTTTATGAAGCGTGAAGGACGTCCTTCAACAGATGCGACTCTGACAGCGCGTTTGATTGACCGTCCAATCCGTCCTATGTTTGCGGAAGGTTTCCGTAACGAAGTCCAAGTCATCAACACCGTGCTTTCTTATGATGAAAATACTTCTGCACCAATGGCTGCTATGTTTGGTTCATCCTTGGCACTTTCCATTTCAGATATTCCATTTGACGGCCCAATTGCTGGGGTACAGGTGGGCTATGTCGACGGTGAAATCATCATCAACCCTACGCAAGAACAAGCAGAGCAATCTCTCCTTGAATTGACAGTAGCTGGTACCAAACATGCCATCAACATGGTAGAGTCTGGTGCTAAAGAATTGTCAGAAGAAATCATGTTGGAAGCTCTTCTTAAAGGGCATGAAGCAGTCAAAGAATTGATTGCCTTCCAAGAAGAAATCGTTGCTGCTGTCGGTAAGGAAAAAGCAGAAGTAGAATTGCTTCATGTGGACGCTGAATTGCAAGCTGAAATTATCGCAGCCTACAACAGCGACCTCCAAAAAGCGGTCCAAGTAGAAGAAAAATTGGCTCGTGAAGCTGCAACTCAAGCAGTTAAGGACCAAGTTACTGCCGTTTACGAAGAAAAATATGCAGACCACGAAGAATTTGACCGTATCATGCGTGATGTGGCTGAAATCTTGGAACAAATGGAACACGCTGAAGTGCGTCGTTTGATTACAGAAGACAAGGTGCGTCCTGATGGTCGTAAGGTCGATGAAATCCGTCCTTTGGATGCGGTTGTTGACTTCCTTCCTCGTGTGCACGGCTCTGGTCTCTTTACTCGTGGGCAAACTCAGGCCCTTTCAGTCTTGACCTTGGCTCCGATGGGTGAAACTCAAATCATTGATGGTTTGGATCCAGAGTACAAGAAACGCTTTATGCACCACTATAACTTCCCACAATACTCTGTAGGGGAAACTGGCCGTTACGGTGCGCCAGGTCGTCGTGAAATCGGTCACGGTGCTCTTGGTGAGCGTGCTCTTGCTCAAGTTTTGCCAAGTTTGGAAGAATTTCCATATGCTATCCGTTTGGTAGCAGAAGTTTTAGAATCAAATGGTTCTTCATCTCAAGCTTCTATCTGTGCGGGAACTCTTGCCCTTATGGCTGGTGGTGTGCCAATCAAGGCGCCAGTAGCAGGGATTGCCATGGGTCTCATCTCAGATGGAAACAACTACACAGTCTTGACAGATATCCAAGGTTTGGAAGACCACTTTGGAGACATGGACTTCAAGGTTGCAGGAACTCGTGACGGGATTACAGCCCTACAAATGGATATCAAAATTCAAGGGATTACTGCAGAAATCTTGACAGAAGCACTTGCCCAAGCCAAGAAAGCGCGTTTTGAAATCCTTGATGTGATTGAAGCAACCATTCCAGAAGTTCGTCCAGAATTGGCTCCAACTGCTCCGAAAATTGATACCATCAAGATTGATGTGGACAAGATTAAGATTGTCATCGGTAAGGGTGGAGAAACCATCGACAAGATTATCGCTGAAACAGGCGTTAAGATTGATATCGATGAAGAAGGAAATGTGTCTATCTACTCTAGCGACCAAGATGCCATCAATCGTGCCAAAGAAATTATTGCTGGTTTGGTCCGTGAAGCCAAAGTGGATGAAGTTTACCGTGCTAAAGTCGTTCGTATCGAGAAATTTGGTGCCTTTGTTAACCTTTTTGATAAGACAGATGCCCTTGTTCATATCTCTGAGATGGCTTGGACGCGTACCAATAATGTCGAAGACTTGGTAGCAATCGGGGATGAAGTTGATGTTAAGGTTATCAAGATTGATGAAAAAGGACGTGTGGATGCTTCTATGAAAGCCCTTCTTCCTCGTCCTCCAAAACCTGAACGTGATGAAAAAGGTGAAAAATCAGAGCGTCCTCACCGCCCACGTCATCACAAGGATCACAAACCTAAGAAAGAAATTACAGAAACACCAAAAGATTCAGAATAAGAAAAGGAGAAATGTATGGGATGGTGGCGCGAAACCATTGATATCGTAAAAGAAAATGATCCAGCGGCCCGCACCACTTTGGAGGTTTTGCTGACTTATCCAGGTGTCAAGGCCTTGGCGGCCCACCGTCTTTCACATTTTCTCTGGAAGCATGGCTTCAAACTTTTGGCTCGAATGCACAGTCAGTTTTGGCGCTTTTGGACTCAGATTGAGATTCATCCAGGTGCCCAGATTGATTCAGGTGTCTTTATCGACCACGGTTCTGGTCTGGTGATTGGGGAAACAGCGATCGTTGAAAAAGGTGTTCTCCTTTATCACGGAGTGACTCTTGGTGGGACTGGTAAGGATGTTGGCAAACGCCATCCGACCGTTCGTCAGGGTGCCCTTATATCAGCACATGCCCAAGTTATTGGTCCTGTAGAAATTGGTGCAAATGCCAAGGTCGGTGCTGCAGCAGTTGTCGTAGCAGATGTACCTAGTGATGTGACGGTTGTCGGTATTCCGGCCAAGATTGTCCGAGTTCATGGACAGAAGGATGAACCGACGATCCACGAAGTCGAAGAAAAACGAGAGTACTACGTCAATAAACTCGAGCAGGCTAAAGATGTAAGTCACAGATCGTCTGGTTTGTAGAGGATACCTATATGATTCAAGCAAGAAACAAGTTAAGCCAAGAGGAGTTATCTGAGGCGAAAAAACTAATTAACTGTTGCCAAAACTATGACGGTACCTATCGTGATCCCTATCTTTCTAACATGCTTAATTTTGACCCAAACATGCCCGCCTTTTTCCTTTATTATGAAAAAGGCGAACTTGTTGGTCTCTTAACTGTTTATGCTGATGATCAAGATGTGGAAGTGACGATACTGGTTCATCCAGATCATCGTCATCAAGGAATTGCGAGTGCTTTGTTTACGAGTTTTGAGAAAGAAACGGCTTCTTTCCCTATTCGTTCAGTGACTTTTCAGACAGAACGTATTTTTCTAGAATGTCATCCTGATTTTGTCAGCAACTGGGGATTGGTTGAGGATGAAGAGACAGAAACCTGGTTAGGTAAGGATAGAAGACCTTATCAGTTAGCAAAACTTTCTAATCTTGAAGTTTTGTTAGCAGATAGTTCGTATCAGGAGCAAATTACCCAGTTAAAATTTCAGGCATTTTCAGAGGAACATGAATCGAGAGAAGTTGTGTATAGATATGTCGCTGAAGCCCTGAAGGATCCAGAAAGTCGCTTATATATTTTGTTAAAAGACGGTCAGGTTATTGGAACTTGCACGGTAGATTTGTCGACTAATACGAATTACTTCTACGGTTTAGCAATATCGGAACCTGAACGTGGAAAAGGCTATGGAAGCTATTTAGCAAAATCCCTTGTCAACCAACTAATTGAGCAAAATGACAAGGAATTTCAGATTGCAGTGGAAGATAGCAATGTAGGTGCCAAACGTTTGTATGAAAAAATTGGCTTTGT
>NZ_DXLC01000095.1:4064-14937 GCF_019414905.1 Streptococcus sp.
GACTCAGGTGGTTTATCTGAATGAGAAAGGAGCAAGGGATTCCGAAGTTTAGAGACATTCGGACCGAAATTCAATTGAACTCTTAGTGATGAAACTAATTGTTCTTGGATTTTGGATTTCCTGACTATTATTTTATGATTAAAATCTATGACACCATGTCTCGTGATTTGCGAGAATTTGTCCCAATCGAAGACGGTAAGGTTAAGATGTATGTCTGTGGGCCAACCGTGTACAACTATATTCACGTGGGCAATGCCCGTTCGACGGTAGCTTTTGATACCATTCGTCGCTATTTTGAGTATCGTGGGTACGAGGTTGCCTATATTTCCAATTTTACGGATGTGGATGATAAGATTATCAACCGTGCCAAGGAAGAAGGTATCACGCCTCAGGAGGTTGCGGACAAGTACATTGCTGCCTTTCGTGAGGATGTGACGGCTTTGGGCGTCAAGCCTGCGACTCGCCATCCTCGTGTAGTGGAGTTTATGGCGGATATTATCCGTTTCGTGGAAGACTTGATTGAAAAAGGCTTTGCCTACGAGAGTCAAGGGGATGTCTACTTCCGTGTAGAAAAATCTCACAACTATGCCAAGTTGGCCAATAAAACCTTGGAAGATTTGGAGTTAGGTGCTTCAGGTCGTACCGATGAAGAAACGGCTCGTAAGGAAAATCCTGTAGACTTTGCCCTCTGGAAATCTGCCAAACCAGGCGAGATTTCTTGGGATAGCCCTTGGGGACCTGGTCGTCCGGGCTGGCATATCGAGTGTTCAGTCATGTCGACAGAGATTTTAGGTGATACCATTGATATTCACGGTGGTGGAGCCGACCTAGAGTTTCCTCACCATACTAATGAAATTGCCCAGTCAGAAGCCAAAACTGGTAAGACCTTTGCCAATTATTGGATGCACAATGGCTTTGTCAATATCGACAATGTCAAGATGTCTAAGTCCTTGGGCAACTTTATCACAGTCCATGATGCCCTTAAAACCATTGATGGCCAGGTGCTTCGTTTCTTCTTTGCGACTCAACACTACCGTAAGCCTATCAACTTTACAGAAAAGGCAGTGCGCGATGCTGAGACTAATCTCAAGTATCTAAAGAACACCTACGAGCAACCATTTTCTGGGACTGTAGATATTCAAGAGTTACAGGCCTTTAAAGATAAGTTTGTGTCTGCAATGGATGAAGATTTTAACGCTGCTAACGGTATCACAGTCATCTTTGAAATGGCCAAGTGGATTAACTCTGGCAATTATGATGCAAGTGCTAAGGAAGCTCTTGCGGATATGTTAGAAGTCTTTGGAATTGTCTTTGTTGAGGAAGTTTTGGACGCTGAGATCGAATCCTTGATTCAAAAACGCCAAGAAGCGCGTGCCAATCGTGACTTTGCCATAGCGGACCAAATCCGTGACCAATTGGCAGAACAAGGGATTAAGCTACTTGACACCAAGGATGGAGTGAGGTGGACACGTGATTGATGTCAATCTCATTAACGGGATTGCGTTAGCTTTTGAGGGGGACGCGGTGTATTCTATGTATATTCGTCGTCACCTCATTCTTAAAGGCATGACCAAACCCAATAAACTCCATCAAGAAGCGACCAAGTATGTCTCAGCCAAAGCTCAGGCTCGCCTGATTTCCCTTATGTTGGAGGAGCAAGTCCTAACGGAAAAAGAAGAAGAAATCTATAAACGTGGTCGCAATACCAATAGTCACACCAAGGCCAAAAATGCTGATGTGGTGACTTACCGTATGTCCACAGGTTTTGAAGCCGTCATGGGCTATCTCCATATGACTGATAATCTAGAACGTCTTGAGAGCTTGATTTCGTGGTGCATCCAAAAAGTGGAGGGCTAGGACATGATGGCAAAAGAACTACAAGACTGGTTTCCTGAAGCTCAGATTTCAGACCAACCAGTAGAGAAAGAAGGCTATCTAACTCTTCCTTTAGCTTCTCAGCAGTGGATTTTGCTGGAGGTAGCTGGGCTCAGCGAGCGTGAAAAGCAGTTGGTTGCTCTTTTGACCCAGCAGGAGCAGGCTCGTTCGCTCAATCCTTGGTATTCTTATCTGATTGAGGGGAAGGGACAGGCACCACAAGCTTTTAAAAAGATTCAGCTGGTTTACTGTCATCTTTCCTATTTTCAGCAGGAAAATCTAGTTTCTTGGCTAGATATGATGCGGACTCTTTTTCCTAACTGTCAGACAGTGCTTCAGGTCGGAGCTCAGGATTATGTTTTCGTGCTTCAACAAGATAAGTACACCTCTGTCCGAGCTATTTTAAGTGATACGATTGAAGCGGTTGAGTATGACTTTGGACTGCGTCTCTCTATTATGTTAGGACAGGTTTGGTCTCAGACGGTCCATCAAGCCCTATCAGACTTAATCAAAGCGGAGCGCGATTTGTTCAAGACTTGGTGGCGTCAGGGCCACCAAGGTGTTCATACTTTTTCTCAGCTCTATCTTTGGAGTATGGGAGAAAGGCTTGTGGATTTGAGAGTAATCAAGGAATGTCTCCATCAGATGATTTTGGATCAAGACCAGATTCAGGAAATCATTCTCTCGCTTTGGGAAAATAGTGCTGTTCTCACTAAAACAGCCCAGCAACTCTACCTGCACCGCAATTCTCTCCAATACAAGATTGACAAATGGGAAGAATTGACAGGGCTTCAGTTGAAGGAATTGACTGACCTGACCTTGTGTTATCAGTTGATTTTACCAGATATTTTATAAAGTTTTGTGCAAGTTGCACAGAACTTTTTTGTTTTTTTGGTCACCTTGCCATAGAAATGTAAAGCGTTTTCATCTATAATAAAACTATCAAAAGACAAAAGGAGTTCACCTCATGGTAGAATTGAATCTTAAAAACATTTACAAAAAATATCCAAACAGCGAACACTACTCAGTTGAAGACTTCAACTTGGACATCAAAGACAAAGAATTTATCGTTTTCGTAGGTCCTTCAGGATGTGGTAAATCAACTACTCTTCGTATGATCGCAGGTCTTGAAGATATTACAGAAGGAACTGCATCTATCGATGGCGTGGTTGTCAACGACGTAGCTCCAAAAGACCGTGACATCGCCATGGTATTCCAGAACTACGCTCTTTACCCACATATGACTGTTTATGACAACATGGCTTTCGGTTTGAAATTGCGTAAATACAGCAAAGAAGATATCGACAAACGTGTTCAAGAAGCAGCTGAAATCCTTGGATTGAAAGAATTCTTGGAACGTAAACCAGCTGACCTTTCAGGTGGTCAACGTCAACGTGTTGCCATGGGTCGTGCAATCGTCCGTGATGCAAAAGTGTTCTTGATGGACGAACCTTTGTCAAACTTGGATGCCAAACTTCGTGTATCAATGCGTGCTGAAATTGCGAAAATCCACCGTCGTATCGGAGCTACAACTATCTACGTAACTCACGACCAAACAGAAGCGATGACACTGGCAGACCGTATCGTTATCATGTCAGCAACTAAGAACCCTGCTGGTACAGGTACTATCGGACGTGTAGAACAAATCGGTACCCCTCAAGAAGTTTACAAAAACCCAGTTAACAAATTCGTAGCAGGATTCATCGGAAGCCCAGCTATGAACTTTATCAACGTGAAATTGGTTGGTAGCGAAATTATTTCTGACGGTTTCCGTTTGAAAGTTCCAGAAGGTGCTTTGAAAGTTCTTCGTGAAAAAGGCTACGAAGGTAAAGAATTGATCTTCGGTATCCGTCCAGAAGACGTGAATGCAGAACCTGCTTTCCTTGAAACATTCCCAGAATCAGTTGTCAAAGCTACTATCTCTGTATCAGAATTGCTTGGTTCAGAATCTCACCTTTACTGCCAAGTTGGTAAAGACGAATTTGTTGCAAAAGTGGATGCTCGTGACTACTTGCAAACAGGTGCAACAGTTGAACTTGGATTTGACTTGAACAAAGCACACTTCTTCGATGTAGAAACTGAAAAAACAGTCTACTAAGATAAATGAAACTCAAAACACTGCTAGAAATCTGGCAGTGTTTTTTGAGATTGCGTAGAAAAAACTCCTGGGAAATTCCAGGAGGGTATGATTGATTATTTGAACTTGAATCCTTCGTAAATAAGCTCTGCTTTTGGATTTTCTTTCTTAATTTGTTTGGCAAGTGACTTCATCATAGAATGAGGACCACACATATAGACGCTTGCATGTTCGGTCACTTCTTCTTGCTCAAAATTAAGATAGCCGTCTTTCCTACTGTCTACTAGATGGAGTTCAAAATTAGGATTTTTCTGAGCATAGTCACGAAGCAAATCTAGATAGACTGCATTTTCCTCTCCACGGAAGCTATAGTAGAAGTGAACCTGTTTATCTAAAATAGGATGTTCACGGATATAAGAGATGAAGGGGGTGATCCCAATACCTCCAGCAATCCAAACTTGATTTTCTCGTCCTTCTTCTATAATCATGTGTCCGTAAGCTCTGTCTACGCTTACTTTGCTGCCGACTTGAAGATTGTCATAGATATTCTTGGTATGGTCGCCTGAATTTTTAACAATAAAGTAAAGAGTTTGACCATGACCTCCTGAGATAGAAAAAGGATGCGGAGCGCTTTCAAAGCCTTCTTGGAAAATCTTTAGGAAGGCAAATTGTCCTGATTGATAGTTGAAAGGTCTGCTAAGATGGATTTGAATTTCTTTAGTATCGTGATTTAAGCGTTTGAGATTGGTAATTTTCCCTAGATAGGGGAAGCCAATCTTTTGATAAAGGAAGATGATATAAAAACCAGCCAGTAATCCTAAAAGGGCATAGCTACCAACAAGAAAACTTAGAAGATTAAATGTAAGGAGGAGATTGCCCATCATCATGTAGACATGAAAGAGTCCGAAAATATAAGCTAGATAAACCAGACGGTGAATCCATCGCCAAGCTTCGTATTGGATGTATTTGCCTAAATAGGCGACAAGGATGATACTGACAAAGATATAGATGGCAAGGTTACCAAACTGAGCAGCTAAACGAGAGCCCCACAAACCGCCCATACTAAAGTTATGAAAGATGAGTAGGATGATGGAGAGAAAGGCTGTGAATTTGTGGACAGTATAGACCTTCTCCAAACCGTGAAACCAGCTTTCTAGTAGTGGGAGACGAGTGGCTAGGATAAAAGTCAGAGATAGGCTTGTTAAAGCTAGTCCTGGAATCATGAATTGGGGATAAGTGTTCATCCAAGTCAAAATAGTCAAGATAAAACTAGCTATGATAAAGAGTAGTCCTTTGATTGATTTCATAGAAAATTCCATTTCATTAAGATTTTAATTTGTTGTAAACAAGTTTGTGACATTTTATCATAGAAAAAGTATGGTGTCAAATTGAGGTCTATAAATATCTACTATCAAAAAAACTCTCCAATTTAACTGGAGAGTTGCTGTTTATTCTGCGGCTTGTTTCCAACGTTTTGCTAGCATATGAGATAGGCTCGAAATTGCTAGGTTGAAGCTGAAGTAGATGAGGGCAATCAGGATATAAAGACTAAACACTTGCTCTGGTTCGAAATAACGTCCCATGAGAATTTGGCTGGCTCCAAAGAGTTCTTGTAGGGCGATAACAGAGTAGAGAAGACTGGTATCCTTAATCACGGTTACAAACTGAGAAATGATGGCTGGCAACATTTTACGAATTGCTTGTGGGAGAATGATGTGGTAGAGGATTTGGGCTGAAGTGAATCCTTGCGACATTCCTGCTTCGTACTGTCCCTTGTCTACAGCATTGAGGCCACCTCGGATAATCTCAGCTAGAGCTGCTGAGGTAAAGAGAGTGAAGGCAGTGATTCCTGCTGGTGTGGATTTCATTTTGAAAACTAAAAAGATAGTGAAAATCCAGAGGAGGTTGGGAACGTTACGCACAAACTCGATGTAAATGCTGGAGATGATGCGCAAGATAGGATTTTTGCCATTTCTCATGACAGCTAGCACCGTACCGATAAGGGTAGAGAGGACGATGGCAATCAGAGAAATGTATAGGGTCAAGCCAAATCCTTTAAAGATAAAGACTAGGTTATCTGGGGTCAAAACTTCTAAAATGGATTCCATAGTAACCTCCTAAAGTGAATAGGCTTTTTTGTTGGCCTGCTCCATCTTGCGACCAAACTGGGCAACAGGGAAGCAAAGAGAGAAGTAGAGCAGGGCAGCGCCTAAAAATGCTGGAATGTAGTTTCCGTTAAGTGCTGACCAAGACTTGGTCACAAACATCAAGTCCACTCCAGAGATGATGGCAACTGTAGAGGTGTTCTTGATGAGGTTGACGATTTGGTTGGTCAAAGGAGGGAGAATGATACGAAAGGCCTGAGGCAAGATAATCAAGCGCATGGCACTGATATAGGTAAAACCTTGCGACAGGGCGGCCTCCATCTGACCGCTAGGAATAGACTGAATGCCTGAGCGAATAACCTCAGCGATATAGGCGCCGTGATAGAGTCCCACGCAGAGAACAGCTGTCCAATAAATCGGAATCATGATGATATGGTCACTGATAAGAGGTAGGCCATAAAAAACGATAACAAACTGCACCAAAAGGGGAGTATTTTGGTAAAATTCGACAAAGATACGAGCTAAAATGCGCAAAATTGGACGTTTGCTGGTTGACATGGCTCCAAAGAAGATGCCCAAAACCATGGCGAGGATAAAGGATCCAATCGCTAGGGCAAGGGTGAAGAGGAAACCATTGAAAAATTGTCCAAAATCCTGAAAATAGGCTGTCCAAGATGATAAATCTGTCATGGGGTGTCCTCCTTAATCTGCAGTATGGCTGGATGGTTTCAGCTTGTAACGGTCATAGAGTTTTTGCAAACTGCCATCCTTGCTCCATTTAGTAACCAAGTTATCGAGATAGTCGTTGAGCTCGGTATTTGATTTCTTGGTAACGATACCGTAGTCAGATGGCTTGAAACTATCATCTAGTAGTACTGTGCGTTTGCTGATGTAGCCAGACAGAATCGAGCGATCAACGGAAAAGGCATCAATACGGTGAGCGTGTAAGGAAGTAATCAATTCTGGGTAGGAACCAAGTTCGACGAATTTAAAGGTCAGACCTTTCTTTTTACCCAGTTCAGTAATCAGGCGTTGGGTAATGGAACCTTGAGCAACCCCGATGGTTTTTCCGTTTAAGTCCTCAATGCTTTTGATTTTGGCAGACTTATTGACCAAAAAGCCAGAAGCGTCCGTGTAGTAAGGGCTGGTAAAGTTGTAGAGTTTTTTGCGTTCGTCTGTGATGGTAAAGGTCGCGATATCCATATCGACCTGTTCGTTGTCTAGAAGGGGGCCACGGGTTTGTGCTGTAACCGGCACATAGCGAATCTTGACCTTGAGTTCATCAGCTACCATCTTGGCCAAGTCCGTTTCGATACCAGAATAGGTCCCTGTCTTGGGATTCTTGTAACCGAAATTGGGAACGTCTTGTTTCACACCGACAACCAGCTCACCTCTCTTTTGAATGTCTGCGACACTAGTATCAGCCTGGACTGGTTTTGCAGCAGCAAGGCCGAAAAGGCTAATCAATATTGCTGATAAAAAGAATTTCTTTTTCATAGGCACCTCCTTATTTGACTTTGTCACTTTCGTGGTTGATGATTTTACTGAGGAATTGTTGGGCACGAGGTTCGCTTGGATTGTCGAAAAAGTCATCGACATCTGTCGTATCCACCAAAACCTCTCCGTCAGCCATAAAGATGATGCGGTCAGCAACTTCACGGGCGAAGCCCATTTCATGGGTCACGACAATCATATTCATACCATCGTGGGCTAATTTTTGCATAACTGCCAGAACATCGCCGATGGTTTCAGGGTCAAGAGCAGATGTTGGCTCATCAAAGAGGAGGAGTTCAGGATGCATAGCGAGTCCACGTGCGATGGCAATCCGTTGTTTTTGTCCACCAGATAGCATGGCTGGATAAGAATCTTTCTTGTCCCACATATTTACAAATTCCAGATATTTTTGGGCTGTTTTTTCAGCTTCTTTTTTATCAATTCCTAGAACTTTTATGGGTGCGAGTGTTACGTTTTCTAACACCGTTTTGTGTGGATAGAGGTTAAAATGCTGGAAAACCATGCCAACTTCTTTACGAAGAGGCACCAAATCTTTCTGGTTGGCACCAGCAACTTGGTGACCATTTACTAGAAGACTTCCCTTGTCGATAGCCTCTAAACCATTAATCGTACGGATAAGAGTGGACTTCCCAGAACCAGAAGGTCCAAGGAGTACAACGACTTGCCCTTTTTCAAAACGGAGATTGATGTCGCGGAGTGCGTGGTAGTCTCCGTAATATTTTTCGACGTGTTCAAATTCTACTAAAGCCATAAGAAATCTCCTTTGTGTTAGATTTTATAACATGATTCTACACCAAAAGATTTTTCTTGTCAAATCATATCAGAAAAAAGTTAGTAAAATTTTTGTAGAAAGCAATCAGGATAGAGAAAAAGCCTAAATCATGTTATAATGAAGCAATAGAATTCTTAGAAAGAGTGGATGTCTTGTTGATAACACCTACTTATGAATGGCAGTTTGCCCCGCAAGTAGAAGATGCGGATTTTACAAAGATAGCCAAGAAGGCTGGACTGGGTCCTGAGGTGGCTCGGTTATTATTTGAAAGAGGGATTCAGGACCAAGAAAGTCTAAAGAAGTTCTTAGAACCTTCTTTGGAAGACTTGCACGATCCCTATCTGCTCCATGATATGGACAAGGCAGTAGAACGGATTCGTCAGGCCATTGAAGAAGGGGAAAATATTCTCATCTATGGAGACTATGATGCGGATGGTATGACTTCGGCTTCTATTGTGAAGGAAAGTTTGGAACAGCTTGGTGCTGAGTGCCGGGTTTATCTGCCCAATCGTTTTACCGACGGTTATGGACCTAATGCCAGTGTTTATAAATATTTTATCGAGCAAGAAGGAATTTCCTTGATTGTGACAGTGGACAATGGGGTTGCGGGTCACGAGGCTATTGAATTGGCCCAGTCTATGGGAGTGGATGTCATTGTGACTGACCATCATTCCATGCCTGAAACCTTACCAGATGCCTATGCCATTGTCCATCCTGAACATCCGGATGCGGACTATCCTTTCAAATATTTGGCTGGTTGTGGAGTGGCCTTCAAGCTGGCTTGTGCCCTGTTAGAAGAAGTACAAGTGGAATTGCTTGATTTGGTCGCTATTGGTACCATTGCAGATATGGTTAGTTTGACGGATGAAAACCGTATCTTGGTTCAATATGGTCTAGAAATGCTGGGGCATACTCAGCGCATTGGTTTACAAGAAATGCTGGACATGGCTGGGATTGCCGCCAACGAAGTAACAGAAGAAACGGTTGGTTTCCAGATTGCCCCTCGTTTGAATGCCTTGGGCCGCTTGGATGATCCCAATCCTGCCATTGATTTGCTGACTGGGTTTGATGATGAGGAAGCGCACGAGATTGCCCTTATGATTCATCAGAAAAACGAAGAGCGCAAGGAAATTGTCCAGTCTATCTATGAAGAAGCTAAGACCATGGTGGACTCTGAGAAGAAGGTTCAAGTCTTGGCCAAGGAAGGTTGGAATCCTGGGGTTCTAGGAATCGTGGCTGGTCGTTTGCTGGAAGAACTAGGGCAGACAGTCATCGTTCTTAATATAGAAGACGGTCGTGCCAAGGGTAGTGCTCGTAGTGTGGAAGCGGTCGATATTTTTGAGGCTCTGGATCCTCATCGAGATCTTTTTATCGCCTTTGGTGGCCATGCTGGTGCAGCTGGCATGACGCTGGAAGTGGAGAAACTCTCAGATTTATCTCAAGTCTTGGAAGACTATGTCCGTGAAAAAGGTGCAGATGCTGCTGGCAAGAACAAGTTAAATCTAGATGAAGAACTGGATTTGGAGACACTTAGCTTGGAAACGGTCAAAAGTTTTGAACGTTTGGCACCTTTTGGAATGGATAATCAGAAACCTGTCTTTTATATCAAGGATTTTCAGGTCGAAAGTGCCCGTACTATGGGAGCAGGCAACGCCCATCTCAAGCTGAAAATTTCCAAGGGTGAGGCGAGTTTTGAAGTGGTAGCCTTTGGACAAGGCAGATGGGCAACAGAGTTTGCTCAAACCAAGAATCTAGAGTTGGCAGTCAAATTGTCTGTCAACCAATGGAATGGCCAAACTGCCCTGCAGTTGATGATGGTGGATGCGCGTGTGGAGGGTGTTCAACTCTTTAACATCCGTGGGAAGAATGCAGCCTTGCCAGAAGGAGTTCCAGTCTTGGATTTTGCTGGAGAATTACCAAGTCTAGTAAATAGTGGAGCTATTGTCGTGAAAACCATTCCTGAGGATATTACTCAGCTGAAGACCATTTTTCAGGAACAGAATTTTTCTGCTGTTTATTTCAAAAATGATATTGACAAGGCCTACTATCTGACAGGCTATGGGACTAGAGAGCAGTTTGCCAAATTGTACAAGACCATCTACCAGTTCCCAGAGTTTGATATTCGCTACAAACTGAAGGATTTGGCTGCCTATCTCAATATCCAACAAATCTTGCTGGTCAAGATGATTCAAGTGTTTGAAGAGCTAGGCTTTGTGACAATCAAAGATGGTGTCATGACAGTCAATAAAGAGGCACCAAAGCGGGAGATAGGAGAAAGTCAAATTTACCAAAATCTCAAACAAACCGTCAAAGACCAAGAAATGATGGCGCTGGGTACTGTGCAAGAAATTTATGACTTTTTAATGGAAAAAGAGTAGAAGTAGGAAAGAGTTGGGCAACCAGCTCTTTTTTGAAAACAAATCTTCATTTTGAAAATCATCAAAAAAATGGTATAATGGTAGGAAAAGATTCGGCTAATACTCAATGAAAATCAAAGAGCAAACTAGGAAGCTAGCCGCAGGTTGCTCA
>NZ_DXLC01000096.1:0-1475 GCF_019414905.1 Streptococcus sp.
TTGCTCGTCAGGTTGCCAACCGCGTTATCTTTACTGCAGATGGTGAATTCCTTGAAGATGGAACACCTGATCAAATCTTTGACAACCCACAACACCCACGTCTGAAAGAGTTCTTGGACAAGGTATTAAACGTTTAAACTTAAACTGTAAGGATTTCCTTGCAGTTTTTTTCTATCTCGTATTGGATTTTTTGATTTTTCGGAAAATTATGTTAGAATTAAGTTTATGAAATGAGGTTTCCTCATACCTAGCAAGACTAGGAATAAAAATAGAAATTAGGTAGCTAGATGTCATCTAAGGTTATTGTTACAATTTTCGGTGCGAGTGGAGACCTGGCTAAACGCAAGCTCTACCCTTCCCTTTTTAGACTATATAAATCCGGCAATCTTTCCGAACACTTTGCAGTCATTGGAACTGCTCGTCGTCCTTGGAGCAAGGAATATTTTGAATCTGTTGTAGTCGAATCAATCCTTGATTTGGCAGATAGTACTGAACAAGCTCAAGAGTTTGCTAATCACTTCTACTATCAAAGTCATGATGTCAACGATACAGAACACTACATTGCATTGCGTCAATTGCAGGTTGAACTAAATGATAAGTACCAAGCTGAACACAACAAGCTCTTCTTCTTATCTATGGCTCCTCAATTCTTTGGAACCATTGCTAAGCACCTCAAGTCTGAAAACATTGTAGATGGAAAAGGTTTTGAGCGCTTAATCGTTGAGAAACCATTTGGTACAGATTACGCAACTGCAAGCAAGTTGAATGACGAGCTCCTAGCAACATTTGATGAAGAACAAATTTTCCGTATCGACCATTATCTTGGTAAGGAAATGATCCAAAGTATCTTTGCAGTTCGCTTTGCAAACTTGATTTTTGAAAACGTTTGGAACAAAGACTTTATCGACAATGTTCAAATTACCTTTGCGGAGCGCTTGGGTGTAGAAGAACGTGGTGGCTACTATGACCAATCTGGTGCCCTCCGTGACATGGTACAAAACCACACTCTACAACTCCTTTCTCTCCTTGCCATGGACAAGCCAGCAAGCTTCACAAAGGACGAGATTCGCGCTGAGAAGATTAAGGTCTTTAAAAACCTCTATCATCCAACAGATGAAGAGCTTAAAGAACACTTTATCCGTGGTCAATACCGTTCAGGTAAGATTGATGGAATGAAATACATCTCTTATCGTAGCGAGCCAAATGTTAATCCAGAATCAACAACTGAAACCTTTGCGTCTGGTGCCTTCTTTGTAGACAGCGATCGATTCCGTGGTGTTCCTTTCTTCTTCCGTACGGGTAAACGTCTGACTGAAAAAGGAACTCATGTCAACATTGTCTTTAAACAAATGGATTCTATCTTTGGTGAGCCACTTGCTCCAAACATTTTGACCATCTATATCCAACCAACAGAAGGATTCTCTCTTAGCCTAAATGGGAAACAGGTAGGAGAAGAATTCAACTTAGCTCCTAAC
>NZ_DXLC01000097.1:0-17640 GCF_019414905.1 Streptococcus sp.
ATCATGCAGACCTTCTTCCGCCAAGGTCGAGAACGAAAAAAACAAGCCAAACTCGCAGCCAAGGCCGAAACACAAGAATAAAAACCGGACCTTTGCAAATCGAACAAATTATGATATAATACCTATCGGAGCAACAGTTCTGCGTGAAGCGGGTCAGGGGAGGAATCCAGCAGCCCTAAGCGATTTGAATTGTGTGCTCTTTTTTTCGTGCTTTTTCCGAATAGATAAGATAGAATAATCTAGAATAAATGATAATAGAAAAGAGAAAATTATGAAAATTCGTGGTTTTGAATTGGTTTCGAGTTTTACAGATGAAAATTTATTGCCCAAGCGTGAGACAGCGCATGCGGCTGGTTATGACTTAAAGGTTGCTGTGCGTACAGTTATTGCGCCAGGAGAGATTGTCTTGGTTCCGACAGGAGTTAAGGCTTATATGCAACCGACTGAGGTTCTTTACCTTTATGATCGCTCTTCAAATCCTCGTAAGAAGGGCTTGGTCTTGATTAACTCGGTTGGTGTCATTGATGGGGATTATTATGGAAATCCTGGGAATGAAGGGCATATTTTTGCGCAGATGAAGAATATCACAGACCAAGAAGTGATTCTCGAAGTTGGGGAACGTGTGGTCCAGGCTGTCTTTGCTCCTTTCTTAATTGCAGATGGAGATGCAGCTGATGGCGTTAGAACTGGTGGATTTGGATCGACAGGGCACTAGAATGAAGATTATCTTTGTGCGTCACGGGGAGCCAGATTACCGTGAGTTAGAGGCTCGTTCTTATACGGGATTTGGGATAGATTTGGCACCCTTGTCTGAGAAGGGACGGCAGCAAGCTCAGGAACTGAGCAAAAATCCCTTGCTTCCTTCAGCTGAAATAATCATATCTTCTGCAGTCACAAGAGCTTTAGAAACGGCTTCTTATGTAGTTTGTGCTACGGGACTTCCTTTGAGAGTAGAACCTTTATTACATGAATGGCAGGTCTATGAAAGTGGCACAGATAATTTTGAAAAAGCTCGTACTATGTTTCTAGAAAATAAGGGGGAGTTACTTCCTAATAGTCCTATTCGATATGAGACAGCTGCGGAGATGAAATCTCGTTTTCTAGCATGTATGTCTAAGTATCGAGAACATCAGACTGTGGTAGTTGTTGCTCATCGAATGCTCATGCGCCAGTTTGTGCCAAATGAGAAGATTGATTTTTGCCAAGTGATTGAGTGTGAGTTAGAGATATAGAAAGAGGTTTATCATCGCAAAGAAAAAAGCGACATTTGTATGTCAAAATTGTGGGTATAATTCCCCTAAATATCTGGGACGATGCCCCAACTGTGGGTCTTGGTCTTCTTTTGTAGAAGAGGTTGAGGTTGCCGAGGTCAAGAATGCGCGTGTGTCCTTGACAGGTGAGAAAACCAAGCCCATGAAATTGGCTGAGGTGACTTCAATCAATGTCAATCGAACCAAGACGGAGATGGAGGAATTCAACCGTGTACTTGGAGGCGGAGTGGTACCAGGAAGTCTCGTCCTAATCGGTGGGGATCCTGGAATCGGGAAATCAACCCTTCTCCTACAAGTCTCAACCCAGTTGTCTCAAGTGGGGACAGTTCTCTATGTCAGTGGGGAGGAGTCTGCCCAGCAGATTAAGCTACGAGCAGAGCGCTTGGGAGATATTGATAGCGAGTTTTATCTCTATGCAGAGACCAATATGCAGAGTGTTCGAGCTGAGGTGGAGCGCATCCAGCCAGACTTCCTCATCATTGACTCTATCCAGACCATTATGTCTCCTGAGATTTCAGGGGTGCAGGGGTCTGTTTCTCAAGTACGTGAGGTGACGGCTGAACTCATGCAGCTGGCTAAAACTAATAACATTGCCATCTTTATCGTAGGTCATGTGACCAAGGAAGGAACCTTGGCTGGGCCTCGTATGTTGGAGCATATGGTGGATACAGTGCTTTACTTTGAAGGGGAGCGCCATCATACATTTCGTATTTTGAGAGCGGTCAAAAACCGTTTTGGCTCCACTAATGAGATTGGGATTTTTGAGATGCAGTCGGGCGGTTTGGTTGAGGTCCTCAATCCGAGTCAAGTTTTCCTAGAAGAGCGTTTGGATGGGGCGACTGGTTCGTCAATCGTTGTGACCATGGAAGGGACGCGTCCGATTTTGGCGGAGGTTCAGGCTTTGGTAACACCGACCATGTTTGGAAATGCCAAGCGTACGACGACAGGACTTGATTTTAATCGTGCTAGCTTGATTATGGCTGTTTTGGAAAAACGGGCCGGTCTTCTCTTGCAAAATCAGGATGCTTATCTTAAATCTGCTGGCGGTGTCAAATTGGATGAACCTGCGATAGACTTGGCCGTTGCGGTTGCTATTGCTTCGAGCTACAAGGACAAGCCAACTAATCCTCAGGAATGTTTTGTGGGAGAACTGGGCTTGACAGGAGAGATTCGGCGTGTGAATCGTATCGAGCAACGTATCAATGAAGCTGCTAAACTGGGCTTTACTAAGATTTATGTACCCAAGAATTCCTTGACAGGAATCACTCCGCCCAAGAAAATTCAGGTTATTGGGGTAACAACGATTCAGGAAGTTTTAAAAAAGGTCTTTGCATAATCCGTGACAAATCCTTTTAAAAATGATAAGATAGGAGAAATATTTGACTATCAAATTTTCGAGGAGGGAATCGTGTCGTATTTTGAACAGTTTATGCAAGCCAATCAGGCTTATGTTGCCCTACATGGGCAGTTAAATCTGCCACTTAAACCCAAAACAAGAGTGGCTATTGTGACCTGTATGGACTCTCGTCTGCACGTTGCGCAAGCTCTGGGCTTGGCACTTGGGGATGCTCATATCTTGCGGAATGCAGGTGGTCGAGTGACTGAGGACATGATTCGTTCGCTAGTTATTTCCCAGCAACAAATGGGGACAAGAGAGATTGTGGTGTTACACCATACAGACTGTGGTGCTCAGACCTTTGAAAATGGTCCTTTTCAGGAGTATCTGAAAGAGGAACTAGGTGTCGATGTGTCAGACCAGGATTTCTTGCCCTTCCAAGATATAGAGGAGAGTGTACGTGAGGATATGCAACTCCTTATCGAGTCTCCCCTAATACCAGATGATGTCATTATCTCTGGTGCTATTTACGATGTGGATACAGGAAGTATGACAGTCGTAGAATTGTAAAAAATTCATTTAGAAAGAAAGTGTATGAAGAAAAACAGTATTTTATTTATTTTTATTTTATTGCTATGTATTGGTTTGCAGTATGAAACCATCTATTATACGGATGGTTCGATGTCAGGTGCGGAATATGGACTCATGGGAGTTTCTATCTTTCTAGCTCTCTTTTATATGATTCCGGCTCTTTATTTCCTTTTCCGTATTGGGAAAAAATGGGAATTGCCAAAGAAGGCCTTGGTTTTGTCTTTATTGGGAGGAATGTTCCTTTCAGGCTGGTTGTCTAGCTTTGCTAATACCTATATCCATGATTTGCTTGGCGTTCTTTTCCCAGATAGTACATTTTTAAATGCCTTTGAAAGTGCGATTGTGGCTCCTTTGGTAGAAGAGCCCTTGAAATTATTGCCACTTGTTTTTGTTTTAGCTTTGGTTCCTGTGCGAAAATTAAAATCTTTGTTTTTATTAGGGATTGCTTCTGGTTTGGGATTTCAAATGATTGAGGATATTGGCTACATTCGTACGGATTTGCCAGAGGGCTTTGACTTTACTATTTCGAGAATTTTAGAGCGTATCATCTCAGGAATTGCCTCTCACTGGACTTTTTCAGGTTTGGCTGTAGTGGGTGTTTACTTGCTTTACAGAGCCTATAAAGGGCAGAAGGCTGGCAAGAAAGAGGGGCTTATTTTCCTAGGTTTAGCCTTGGGAACTCACTTCTTATTTAACTCTCCTTTTGTAGAATTAGAGACAGAGTTGCCATTAGCGATTCCAGTGGTTACGGCTATTACTCTCTATGGTTTTTATCAGGCTTATCGCTTTGTTGAGAAGAACGATGAGATAATGAACTAGAATATTTTTCAAAAGAATGATGCAAGGGTACAAATATGGTGCCCTTCTTTTATTTTTGATTGAAAAATAGTGTAAAAAGCGCTACAATGGTAGATGGAAAATCTTGTGAAAAGCACAAGTGATACATATATACCGGAGGAAATCATGTCTTTTTCTGATTTAAAGCTGTTTGCCCTTTCTTCTAATCAAGAATTGGCAAAACGTGTGGCGCAGGAGATTGGGATAGAGTTGGGGAAATCAAGTGTTCGCCAATTTTCAGATGGAGAGATTCAGGTCAACATCGAAGAATCAATCCGTGGGAAACACGTCTTTATCCTACAATCAACTAGTTCGCCTGTAAATGACAATCTGCTTGAAATTTTGATTATGGTAGATGCTTTGAAGCGTGCGAGTGCAGAATCTGTCAATGTTGTCATGCCTTACTATGGGTATGCACGTCAGGATAGAAAGGCGAGAGCGCGTGAGCCAATCACTTCAAAACTTGTCGCAAATATGCTTGAAGTAGCTGGAGTGGATCGTTTGTTGACCATCGACTTGCATGCTGCGCAGATTCAAGGATTCTTTGATATTCCTGTGGATCATTTGATGGGTGCTCCTCTGATTGCGGATTATTTTGAGCGTCGTGGTATGGTTGGTTCTGACTATGTGGTTGTCAGCCCAGACCATGGAGGGGTGACTCGTGCCCGTAAGTTGGCAGAATTTTTGAAAACATCTATCGCTATCATTGATAAACGTCGTAGCGTTGATAAGATGAATACTAGTGAAGTCATGAACATCATCGGTAAGGTCGAAGGCAAGACTTGTATCTTGATTGATGATATGATTGATACTGCTGGAACGATTTGTCATGCGGCAGATGCCCTTGCGGAAGCTGGTGCTGTTGAAGTCTATGCAAGCTGTACGCACCCAGTTCTTTCTGGTCCTGCTATGGACAATATCCAAAAATCAGCTATTAAGAAATTGGTTGTTTTGGATACCATCTATCTGCCAGAAGAGCGTTTAATCGATAAGATTGAGCAGATTTCAATCGCTCATCTACTGGGTGATGCTATTGTACGTATCCATGAAAAACGCCCACTTTCTCCACTTTTTGGTATTGAGAAAAAGATTTAATGATCAAGCCTGAGATAATTCTCAGGTTTTTTTCGTCTCTTTTCCGAATAAATAGATAGTAGCAGAGAATCTAGTAAATCTAGATTAAAAAATGTGCTATAATGAAAGGAGGAAGTATGACTGTACGTCATCCGGGCATCAGCCCGACTAACGACTTGGTAGCTAAGAAAATCTTTAGCAATCCAGAAATCACTTGTCAATTTATTCGCGATATGTTGGATTTACCAGCCAAAAATGTAACCATTTTGGAGGGGAGCAATATTCATGTCTTGCCATCCCTGCCTTACTCGGCTCAGGATTTCTATACCAGTATAGACGTCTTGGCGGAGTTGGATAATGGTACGCAAGTAATTATTGAAATTCAAGTTCATCATCAGAATTTTTTCATCAATCGCCTGTGGGCTTACCTGTGCAGTCAGGTCAATCAAAACCTAGAAAAAATTCGTCAACGAGAAGGTGATACACACCAGAGTTACAAACACATCGCACCAGTTTATGCAATCGCTATTGTAGATAGTAACTACTTTCAAGATGATCAAGCTTTTCATAGCTTTAGTATGCGAGAGGATACGACAGGTGAGGTTTTAACCATCACCAATAATGGACAGGAACACCATCTGATCAAGATGGCATTCTTGGAATTAAGAAAGTACAGAGAAACCAGCAAGGATAGTGTTCGCAAGCCGTGGTTGGAGTTTTTTGGTAACAAGCCTTTTACCCAGCAACCTGAGCGAGCCATCAGCCAAGCAGACCAACTGCTGGACTACAAGAGCTGGTCTGAGGAGGACAGGAAAATGTTTAGTCAACTACGTATGCGAGAAGAACAAGCGTTATTGGCTCAGGATTATGCCTTGGAACAAGCTGAAGAAAAAGGCTTAGAACGTGGTCGAGCAGAAGGTATTGAACAAGGTTTAGAACGTGGGAAACTCTTTGCCTTCCTGGATATGGTCCGCCAAGGTCTTCTGACATCTGAGGTAGCTAGCCAGCAATTGGGCATGACAGTCGCTGAGTTTGAGGCGTTGTTGTAAGACTAGCACTAATAGTCAAGATGGCATTCTTGGAATTAAAAAAATACAGAGAAACCAGCAAGGATAGTATTCGCAAGCCGTGGTTGGAGTTTTTCGGGAACAAACTTACCCAGCAACCCGAGCGAGCCATCAGCCAGGCAGATCAACTGCTGGACTACAAGAGCTGGTCCGAGGAGGACAGGAAAATGTTTAGTCAATTACGTATGCGAGAAGAACAAGCCTTGTTAGCACAGGACTATGCCTTGGAAACAGCTAGGGCGGAAGGTATCGAACAAGGTCTTGAACAAGGTTTAGAACGTGGGAAACTTTTCGCATTTCTAGATATGGTTCGCCAACATGTTTTAACTTCCGAATTTGCGAGTGAACAATTGGGCATGACCGTTGCTGAATTTGAGTCACTATTGAAAGAGCATCACAAATAAGAACTAAAAAAATACAGAGAAACCAGCAAAGATAAGGTTCACAAACCGTGGTTGGAGTTTTTCGGGAATAAACCCTTTACCCAGCACCCCCAGCGAGCCATCAGCCAAGCAGACCAACTGCTAGACTACAAGAGCTGGTCCGAGGAGGACAGGAAGATGTTTAGTCAACTACGTATGCGAGAAGAACAAGCCTTGTTGGCACAGGACTATGCCCTGGAAACAGCTAGGGCTGAAGGTATTGAACAAGGTCTTGAACAAGGTTTAGAGCGTGGCCGTGCAGAGGGCATTGAACAGGGACTGGAGCGTGGACTTGAACGTGGGAAAGTTGAAGGAAGTTTGTCTATGCTACTAAATCTAGTTCGCCAACATCTCCTGACTTCCGAGATAGCAAGTCAGCAATTGGGCATGACTGTCGCTGAGTTTGAGGCTTTACTGTGAGTTCGATCTTTCATCTAATAGTAGGAAGTTGATGAAATAGCAAGTGTTATCAAAATACTTGCCGTTTTTACTTGACTTTTACAAGGGTTTGTAAGATAATACCAAGGAAGTAAGTTCTGTCTAACTATCTATATAGTTTAGATATAAAAGCTATCATCTGAGGGATGAGTAGTTGCGAAATGTCAACTTGGAGGTTAGAGTATTTCAAGGGGAATTTTTTCGCGAGTTGGTTTTCTTTTCCTTTTTTCTAAGCAATAGGTAAAAAGTTAAAAAAACATAAGAAAACTCTTGACAAATCCTGCAAATATTTATATACTGTATGGTAGTAAGATAGTCTTACGAAAAATAATATAATGAAAAATAAAGGAGATAAAACGATGAAAAAAGTTTTATTGACAAGCGCAGCAGCACTTGCTGTATTTACAGTTGCACCTGTTTTTGCAAATGGTGAAAACCCAGCTTCAACTAACCAATTGCTTCAAAAGAAATATATTTCTGAACGTGATATTGCTGAAGAAGCTAACCGTCAAGTAGCAGCGCATGATGGTGAAATCCGTGTTGAAGCAGAACGTCAATTTGCTCAACAAGGTGGTCAAACAGTTAAAGCAGCAGAAGAAGCATTGAAAGCATTCTTGGACTCAGGATATTATGGTCATGATTTTTCAGATAAGAAAGCAGCATTAGAAGCAAACGTTGCCGCAGCAAAATCAAACCAAAAATTTGAAGATATCTACAACACAGTGAAAAGTCGCTATGTTGCAAAATTGCAAGAACAATATCGTAAAAGTGCAAAAGATGCAGGTAAATACTTTGCTAATGCAGTAGAAGATAATAAACAAAACAATACTCGCATCAATGAAGACCAAGCTAACCAAGGTACTAAAGCTAACCAAGCTTCTACAGGATGGGTTAAAGATGCTAAAGGTCAATGGAGCTATGTCCTTGATGAAAAAGGAACAAAAGCTACTAGCTGGAAACAAATTGATGGTAAATGGTACTTCTTTAACGCTGAAGGCGTAATGCAAAAATGGTGGGTTAAAGATGGTAACACTTGGTACTACCTAAACGGTTCAGGTGAAATGCAAACAGGTTGGTTGCTTGACGGTGGTAAATGGTACTTCCTTGAAGCATCAGGTGCTATGAAAGCTAGCCAATGGTTCCAAGTAAAAGACAAATGGTACCACGTTGACGGTTCAGGTGCATTGTCAGTAAACACTACTGTAAATGGTTACACTGTAAACGGAAACGGTGAATGGGTTTAATTTTAAATAATTGAATCATAACAGGAGAGAAATCTCCTGTTTTTTTGCTTTAACAATGGTAGTGGGTTGAGTTTTGTCTATATGACTGGCTGGCAAAAAATTGATTGTAAGACCTAGTACCTTGAAAATGATAGCTGCAAACAGTTGGAATTGGTAAAAGTTGCTGATAAGACTTATTATTTCGTTGAAAATGGTGAGAAGAAAACTGGATTTATCAAAATAGATGAAAAAACTTACTATCTAAAAGATGGTGTTCTGACACCCAATATTGCTGTAATTGATGGTAAAAAATTCTTTATTGATAATGAGGGAAATCGCTCTGTTGGATGGAAGAAAATTGACGGTGACTGGTATTATTTCTCTAAAGAAGATGGAATGAAGACAGGCTGGCTTAAAGATGGCTCATGGTATTACTTGGATGAAACTGGTGTGATGAGAACTGGTTGGAAACAAGTTGATGGCAATTGGTATTATTTAAACGATTTAGGTGCCATGCAAACTGGTTGGAAACTTATAAATGGTAGTTGGTACCATCTCGACAGTTTAGGTAAAATGAGTACTAGATGGATAAAAGAAAATGGTACATGGTATTATCTAGATGGCTCAGGTGCTATGCAGACAGGTTGGAAACTTGTAGATGGTAAGTGGTATTATCTTAATAATTCAGGTGCCATGAAAACTGGCTGGTTGAAACAAGGTGGTACATGGTATTATCTTGATGGTTCAGGCGCTATGAAGACTGGTTGGTTCAAAGTAGATGGTAAGTGGTACTATGCTTATAGCTCAGGTGCCCTTGCTGTTAGCACTACAATCAATGGTTACACAGTAAATGCAAACGGTGAGTGGGTGTAGTTTGAATTTATTTATGTCACTAGGAGATTTTTAGCTTAGTTTTTTATAGCAGATACTTGCTGATATAATACTTATCAAGCTTAAGCTGCAAAAATAGAAGATAAGAAAGAACTTCCAAATACTGGTGGTAAAGATAATGTTGCAATTGCATCATTAGGATTCCTAGGATTACTCCTTGGTGCCCTTCCATTTGTGAAACGCAAAAACTAATTAGTTGAAGATATAAAAGAGAAGGATTTATGACCTTCTCTTTTTGTGATATGGACTATAGTGAGAGTTCTATTGAAAAGAAGAAAAAAGTGAACAAAACGATGTTTCAGCGTTGTTCACTTTTATGTTATTCTATAAACTTACAATAGTTCTTCAAATTCAGAGACAGTTATTTCCAACTGCTCACTCGCAACCTCTGAAGTCAGAAGGCCTTGACGGACTAGATTTAATAGCATAGACAAACTTCCTTCAACTTTCCCACGTTCTAAACCTTTTTCAATCCCTTCCGCTCGTCCTCGTTCCAGTCCTTGTTCAATCCCCTCCGCCCTAGCAGTTTCCAAGGCATAGTCCTGTGCTAACAAGGCTTGTTCTTCTCGCATACGTAGTTGACTAAACATTTTCCTGTCCTCCTCAGACCAGCTCTTATAGTCCAGCAGTTGATCTGCCTGGCTGATGGCTCGCTCGGGTTCTTGGGTAAAGGGTTTGTTCCCGAAAAACTCCAACCAGGGCTTGCGAACCTTATCTTTGCTGGTTTCTCTGTATTTTTTTAATTCCAAGAATGCCATCTTGACTAGATGGTTTTCTTGACCATTGTTTGTAATTGTTAAAATCTTACCTGTCGTATCCTCGCGCATACTGAAACTGTGGAAGGCCAAATCATCTGAGAAGTAATTGCTGTCCACGATGGCAATTGCGTATACTGGTGCAATGTGTTTGTAGCTCTGGTGTGTATCACCTTCTCGTTGACGAATTTTTTCTAGGTTTTGATTGACCTGACTGCACAAATAAGCCCACAGGCGATTGATGAAGAAATTCTGGTGATGCACCTGAATTTCGATGATAACTTGAGTGCCATTATCCAACTCCGCCAAGACGTCTATACTTGTATAGAAATCCTGAGCTGAGTAAGGCATGGAAGGCAAGACGTGAATATTACTTCCCTCCAAAATCGTCACATTTTTTGCTGGCAAGTCCAGCATATCACGAATAAATTGACAAGTGATTTCTGGATTGCTAAAGATTTTCTTAGCAACCAAATCATTGGTCGGGCTAATGCCCGGATGTCTTAGAATCATCCTTTTCCTCCTTTTATTATATCACAGTTTTAAATCTAGGTTTACTAGATTCACTGCTACTATCTATTTATTCGGAAAAAGGATGAAAAATACTCGGTCTGGCTCTTCCCAATGGTATTTTTTGGTGCTTTCCTTTATAATGGGTGTATGGATAAGAAAAAATTATTATTGATTGATGGGTCTTCTGTTGCTTTTCGGGCGTTTTTTGCGCTCTATCAGCAGTTGGACCGTTTTAAGAATGCAGCTGGTTTGCATACCAATGCGATTTATGGCTTTCAGTTGATGTTGAGCCATTTGTTGGAACGGGTTGAGCCGAGCCATATTTTGGTGGCTTTTGATGCGGGAAAGACGACCTTCCGTACAGAGATGTATGCGGACTATAAGGGTGGTCGGGCTAAGACTCCTGATGAGTTTCGTGAGCAATTTCCTTTCATTCGTGAATTGCTGGATCATATGGGGATTCGTCACTATGAGTTGGCTCAGTATGAAGCGGATGACATCATTGGGACGCTGGATAAGCTAGCTGAGCAAAATGGTTTTGATATTACCATTGTCAGTGGGGACAAGGACTTGATTCAGCTGACGGATGAGCATACGGTGGTTGAAATTTCCAAGAAAGGTGTGGCTGAGTTTGAGGCCTTTACGCCAGAATATCTTATGGAAAAGATGGGCATTACACCGACTCAGTTTATCGATCTCAAGGCACTCATGGGTGATAAATCGGATAATATCCCTGGAGTGACTAAAATTGGCGAAAAGACTGGTATCAAGCTCTTGCTGGAGCATGGTTCGCTTGAGGGGATTTATGAAAATATTGATGGGATGAAGGCTTCTAAGATGAAGGAAAATCTCATCAATGATAAGGAACAGGCCTTTTTGTCTAAAACACTGGCGACCATTGATACCAAGGCGCCGATTGAGATTGGTTTGGAGGATTTGGTCTATAGTGGTCCAGATGTGGAAAATCTTGGGAAATTCTACGAGGAAATGGGCTTCAAACAGCTCAAGCAGGCTTTAAATGTGTCGTCAGCTGATGTGGCTGAAAGTTTGAACTTTACTATCGTTGACCAAATCAGACAAGATATGCTGAGTGAAGAGTCTATCTTCCATTTTGAGCTTTTTGGGGAGAATTACCATACAGATGACTTGGTTGGTTTTGCCTGGTCTTGTGGGGATAAGCTCTATGCCACAGATAAACTTGAGCTTTTGCAAGAGCCGATTTTCAAGGACTTTTTAGAAAAAACACCTCTGAGAGTTTATGACTTTAAGAAAGCTAAAGTTCTCTTGCATCGTTTGGGTGTGGATTTGCAGGCGCCTGCTTTTGATAGCCGTTTGGCTAAATACCTCCTTTCGACTGTGGAGGACAATGAAATTGCGACTATTGCTAGTCTTTATGGTCAGACTTATTTGGTTGATGATGAGACTTTCTATGGTAAAGGTGTAAAAAAGGCCATTCCTGAACGTGAGAAATTCTTGGAACACTTAGCTCGTAAGCTTGCTGTTTTGGTTGAGGCTGAGCCTGTTTTACTTGAAAAACTCAGTGAAAATGGGCAATTAGAGCTTCTTTATGATATGGAGCAACCTCTGGCTTTTGTCCTTGCCAAGATGGAAATTGCTGGGATTACGGTCAAGAAAGAGACCTTGCTTGAGATGCAGACTGAAAATGAGCTTGTTATTGAAAAACTGACTCAAGAGATTTACGAGTTGGCTGGTGAGGAGTTTAATATCAATTCGCCTAAGCAGTTGGGCGTGCTTCTCTTTGAAAAGTTGGGGCTACCTCTAGAATACACTAAGAAAACCAAGACGGGATACTCGACAGCCGTGGATGTCTTGGAGCGCCTGGCTCCTATTGCTCCGATTGTTAAGAAAATTCTCGATTACCGTCAGATTGCTAAGATTCAATCTACTTATGTGATTGGCTTGCAGGATTGGATTTTGGCTGATGGCAAGATTCATACGCGCTATGTACAGGATTTGACTCAGACTGGGCGTTTGTCTAGTGTGGATCCAAACTTGCAAAATATTCCTGTGCGTTTGGAGCAGGGGCGTCTCATTCGTAAGGCTTTTGTGCCTGAGTGGGAGGATAGTGTGCTTCTCAGCTCGGACTATTCGCAGATTGAATTGCGTGTTTTGGCGCATATCTCTAAGGATGAGCACTTGATTAAGGCCTTTCAAGAGGGGGCAGATATCCATACTTCGACAGCCATGCGGGTCTTTGGCATTGAGCATCCTGAGGATGTGACTGCAAACGACCGTCGCAATGCCAAGGCTGTTAACTTTGGAGTGGTTTACGGGATTTCAGACTTTGGCTTGTCTAATAATTTGGGAATTAGCCGTAAGGAGGCCAAAGCCTACATTGATACCTACTTTGAACGTTTCCCAGGTATTAAAAACTATATGGATGAAGTGGTGCGTGAGGCGCGTGATAAGGGCTATGTAGAGACCCTCTTCAAGCGTCGTCGTGAGTTGCCAGATATCAATTCGCGAAACTTTAATATTCGTGGTTTTGCGGAGCGGACTGCCATCAATTCTCCTATCCAGGGTTCGGCGGCAGATATTCTCAAGATTGCCATGATTCAGCTGGATAAAGCCTTGGTTGCAGGGGGGTATCAGACTAAGATGCTTCTGCAAGTGCACGATGAAATCGTCCTTGAAGTTCCTAAATCTGAATTGGCAGAGATGAAAAAATTGGTCAAACAAACTATGGAAGAAGCCATTCAACTCAGTGTTCCCCTCATTGCAGATGAGAATGAAGGGGTAACCTGGTATGAGGCTAAATAAAAAGGGGGCTAGTCCTCCTTTTTTGTAGTAGAATTATGCAAGCCTTTTCAAATTGTGCTATACTGATGAAAAAGGAGGATTTCTATGAGTCAAGAATTTATCAATCCAAGTGATGGCGTGATTCGTCAGTATCTAACAGCGAGTAAAACCCTTGCTGTAGTGGGTTTATCAGACCGTGAGGAAACAACTAGCAATCGAGTGACCAAGGAAATGCAGGCTCGGGGTTATAAAATTATTCCAGTCAATCCCAAGGCGGCAGGTGGCGAAATCTTGGGTGAAAAGGCTTATGCCAGCCTAGCTGAGATTCCTTTTCCTGTAGATATTGTCAATGTTTACCGTCGCAGCGAGTTTTTGCCTGATGTGGCGCGTGATTTTCTCAAGGCTGATGCTAAGATTTTTTGGGCACAACTGGGACTTGAAAGTCTAGAAGCGGAAGAAATCTTGCGTGCTGGTGGATGCGATGATATCGTGATGAATCGTTGCATCAAGAGAGAACATACTCGCTTGATTAAGGAAGCATAAGAAAAAGGTAGCTGATGGGCTACCTTTTGTATTAGAGAATGCCGATAAGGATCTGCATACCAAGACTAGTGAGGATGATGGCTATCCAGCAGATGGCTCCGAGAAGAATGGATTTTCCACTGGATTTGACCATAGCGACCAGATTGGTTTTGAGACCGATAGCACTCATGGCCATGACAATAAGGAATTTAGAGAGTTGTTTTAGAGGGGTAAAGAAACTACTGGACACACCTAGAGAGGTGAGTAGTGTAGTGAGGAGAGAGGCAAGGATAAAGTAAAGGATAAAAAGTGGGAAGACTTTTTTCAGTTGTAGGCTTTGCTTGTTTTCTTGTTGGCGACTTTGCCAGTAGGATAGAAAGAGCGTGATAGGGATAATGGCCAAAGTACGTGTGAGTTTAACAATGGTTGCAGACTCGAGGGTATTGCTTTGGTAAAGACTGTCCCAAGCGCTGGCGGCAGCCGTTACAGAGGAAGTGTCGTTGACCGCAGTCCCTGCAAAGAGGGCGAAGCCTTCATTGGATAAATGAAGCCAGGTGCCGAGGGTTGGAAAGATGAGCGCAGCCAAGACATTGAAGAAAAAGATAACGGAAATGGCTTGGGCTACTTCCTTTTCCTTAGCATCAATAACAGGCGCTGTCGCCGCAATGGCAGAACCCCCACAGATGGAAGAACCTACTCCAACCAAGGTAGCCAGTTTTGTATCCAGTGCAAAGAAGCGCTGGAAGAAGTAGGCAATAATCAGAGCTATTGAGATAGTGGACAGGATGACAGGGAGCGAAGATTGGCCAACTGCGAAGACCTGCGAGATATTGAGACCAAAACCAAGCAAGATAACGGCATACTGGAGCAATTTTTTAGAACTAAAGGTCAATCCCGCATCCAGTTGTTTATAGGGCGAGAGAAAGGGGTGTAGGAGCATTCCCATAAAAATCGCAAAGACAGGCGCGCCAATAACAGGGAAGAATCCTCCTAAGTACCAAGATAGAATGGAAATGAGAAGGCAGGCCAAGATGCCTGCTCCATTTTTTGATAGAAATGACATAAAAACCTCCAAATAGAATCTGTTACCATTATAGACCTGTACATAGGAAAAGTAAAATAGAAAGTGGAGCCTAATAATTATTTGACAAGTAGTGCTAATTATGTAATAATAATCCTACAAGAACTGTAACGAAGTCTTGGCAAAAACAAAAATACCAGAGCTCCACCTCTGGTATTTCTTTTTGTCCAGTTACATTAAAACTAAACTCAGGTTATATTTTTTTGTCGCGCTTATCTAACCACTTTCTGACTATCCACTCAGAAATGACATTACCGGTAATAGTAATCAGTAATGGTGCTAGAATAACTGTAACGAAGATTAGCAAAAACTCACCTCCAAACTAAGTTCGTTAGTGGAGTTGCGACAAATCCATTTTAACATACTTCAATTTGTCATGCTAGCGTTATTCTATCATGTATTTTTGCGGTCGGGGGGCTTTTGTAGTATAATAGAGATACGTTTTGAAAGTAGGAGGTATCTATGG
The DNA here is from genome assembly GCF_019414905.1 of Streptococcus sp. GTDB lineage: Bacteria > Bacillota > Bacilli > Lactobacillales > Streptococcaceae > Streptococcus. The sequence goes on from NZ_DXLC01000097.1 coordinate 15,248, forward strand.
ACTTAACTAAGCGCTTTAATAAACAGTTAGATAAGATTCAAGTTTCGTTGATTCGTCAGTTTGACCAGGCTATTTCTGAGATTCCTGGAGTTTTGCGTTTGACCTTGGGGGAGCCTGATTTTACAACGCCAGACCATGTCAAGGATGCGGCCAAGCGAGCGATTGATCAGAACCAATCCTACTATACAGGGATGAGTGGCCTGCTGACTCTACGTCAGGCGGCCAGTGACTTTGTTAAGGAAAAGTACCAACTGGACTATGCTCCTGAGAATGAAATTTTAGTTACAATTGGGGCGACAGAGGCTTTATCTGCTACTTTGACAGCTATTTTGGAAGAGGGAGATAAGGTGCTCTTGCCAGCTCCTGCTTATCCGGGTTATGAACCGATTGTTAATCTAGTTGGGGCAGAGATTGTCGAGATTGACACAACTGAAAATGGGTTTGTCTTGACTCCTGAGATGTTAGAGAAGGCCATTTTGGAGCAGGGTGACAAGCTCAAGGCGGTTATTCTCAACTATCCGGCTAATCCGACAGGAATTACTTATAGTCGAGAGCAGTTGGAAGACTTGGCAGCTGTTTTACGCAAGTATGAGATTTTCGTTGTCTGTGATGAGGTTTACTCAGAATTGACCTACACAGGGGAAGCCCATGTGTCTCTAGGAACGATGCTGAGAGATCAGGCAATTATCATCAATGGTTTGTCTAAATCGCATGCTATGACCGGTTGGCGTTTGGGTCTGATTTTTGCTCCTGCGGTCTTTACAGCCCAGTTAATCAAGAGTCATCAGTACTTGGTGACTGCCGCAAATACCATGGCGCAACATGCTGCGGTGGAAGCCTTGACAGCTGGTAAAAACGATGCGGAACCTATGAAGAAGGAATATATCCAGCGTCGGGATTATATTATCGAGAAAATGACTGCTCTTGGTTTTGAGATTATCAAACCAGACGGTGCCTTCTATATCTTTGCTAAGATTCCAGCGGATTACAATCAAGATTCCTTTGCTTTTCTGAAGGATTTTGCTCAGAAGAAGGCTGTTGCCTTTATCCCTGGTGCTGCTTTTGGGCGCTATGGAGAAGGATATGTTCGCCTATCTTATGCAGCCAGCATGGAGACTATCAAAGAAGCCATGAAACGACTTGAGGAGTACATGAGAGAAGCATGATTCAGTCTATCACGAGTCAAGGCTTGGTGCTCTACAATCGTAACTTTCGTGAGGATGACAAGCTAGTCAAGATTTTTACAGAGCAGGCTGGCAAGCGCATGTTTTTCGTTAAACATGCTGGCCAGTCTAAGCTGGCTCCTGTTATTCAGCCCTTGGTGCTGGCTCGATTTCTCTTACGAATCAATGATGATGGGCTCAGTTACATTGAGGACTATCATGAGGTGATGACGTTTCCCAAGATTAATAGCGATCTCTTTGTCATGGCCTATGCGACCTATGTGGCAGCTCTTGCAGATGCTAGTTTGCAGGACAATCAGCAGGATGCTCCCTTGTTTGCTTTTTTGCAAAAGACCTTGGAGTTGATGGAAGCTGGCTTGGATTATCAGGTTTTGACCAATATTTTTGAAATTCAAATCTTGACTCGATTTGGGATCAGCCTCAATTTTAATGAGTGTGTCTTCTGCCATCGGGTCGGTCAGGCTTTTGACTTTTCTTTCAAATATGGCGCCTGCCTCTGTCCAGAGCATTACCATGAAGATGAGAGACGTTGCCATCTAAACCCTAATATCCCTTATCTGCTCAATCAATTTCAAGCCATTGATTTTGAAACCTTGGAGACCATTTCGCTCAAGCCCGAAATCAAGCAAGAACTACGCCAGTTTATGGATCAACTCTATGAAGAGTACGTTGGGATTCACCTAAAATCAAAGAAATTTATTGATTCCCTAGCAGACTGGGGACAATTACTAAAAGAGGAAAAGAAATGAAAAAAATCGCAGTAGATGCCATGGGGGGCGATTACGCACCCCAAGCCATCGTTGAGGGTGTCAATCAAGCCCTAGCTGACTTTTCAGATATCGAGGTTCAACTCTACGGAGATGAAGCTAAAATCAAGCAATATCTGACAGCGACAGAGCGCGTCAGCATTATCCATACGGATGAGAAGATTGATTCAGACGATGAACCTACGAGAGCTATTCGGAAGAAGAAAAATGCCAGTATGGTCTTGGCGGCCAAGGCTGTCAAAGAGGGAGAAGCAGACGCTGTCCTCTCAGCTGGGAACACAGGTGCTTTGTTAGCTGCAGGATTCTTCATCGTGGGTCGTATAAAGAATATCGATCGACCAGGGCTTATGTCGACCTTGCCGACCATTGATGGGAAAGGTTTTGACATGCTTGACCTCGGTGCTAATGCAGAAAATACAGCCCAGCACCTCCATCAATACGC
>NZ_DXLC01000098.1:0-5174 GCF_019414905.1 Streptococcus sp.
CTCTCCAGAAGTCCAATCTGCCAAAGAGACATGCCGTTTTGACTGAGAAAGAGAATCCAAAAACTGGTAATCCCTAGAAATGCAAAAAACTCAACTCCGGCCATCAGGCCAATATTTTTCCGATAATTTCTTATTAACATATTTTCTCCTTAACAAGTGTATTCGTATTTCTTTTGTCTGTCACTTGTTAATCTGTGCCTTACATGATCTCCACCCCTTTTAGAAGCATTCTTGAAATGCCATTATTTTCGTTTAATTGTTTATGAAATGATACCGGAAAATAGCTGTTCTGCGGTTTCTATTGCGAGTTTTCTTGTTTATTTTAGCACTTATGTCATCATATTACAAGAGAATGTTAGAATACTCTTCGAAAATCAAATGCATTCCAGTCGCAAGTGATTAGAGTTTCTACAATTTTATAGTTTTCAAATAAACTCTGAGCAAATTTCTTGCAAGTCCTTTTGCTTTGTTGTAATATATTTTATAACAACGAGAAAGCACTTGCTGACAAAGCGGAAGTTAGCTATCTTGATTATTCAACTATTCCTCTCTTCAGCCAAGATTTGGAAGTTCCAACTCATCCAGCTGTAGCGGCTGCTCGTGAAGCGGTTCTCGCTGCGGATGCCATCTGGATCTTCTCGCCAGTCTACAACTTCTCTATCCCTGGAACAGTGAAGAACTTGCTTGACTGGCTATCTCGTGCCCTTGACTTGTCTGATACACGTGGCGCTTCTGCCCTTCAAGACAAGTTTGTCACAGTATCGTCTGTAGCCAATGCAGGTCACGATCAACTCTTCGCTATTTACAAAGACCTCTTGCCATTTATCCGTACACAAGTCGTTGGTGATTTCACGGCTGCACGTGTTAATGACTCTGCCTGGGCAGACGGAAAATTGGTTCTTGAAGAAACAGTCCTAAACTCACTTGAAAAACAAGCTCAAGACTTAGTCAATGCGATCAAGTAACTAACATAATAAAATCGAACAAGACTACTTTTCTGACACTCAGAAGACTAGCTTGTTCGCTTTTTATATTTAAGGTTAGAGTTTTGTCCCCGACTCTTTTCTTCTATCTTCTATACTTCCTTTACAAAAATCAATTCCTGTGGTTGGGACAGGTCTTCTCTGTAAACAAATCCGGCAAAGTTCAAGCGACGAGCTTCCTCCACTGTTTGAACTTGATTTTCAATCAGGGCTGTCAGGAAGGCACCACGCGCTTTCTTGGAAATGGTTGAGTGAATTTTCAGCTGGCCGCCTCTATCCTCCATGAATTTGAAGGTCACCATTTTTTCTCTGATTTCCTTAGAAAATACGGTCTCAAACTCGGATGACAAGAGAGAGAAAATCACTTCTTCCTGCTTCACAGCTTCATCATAGGCTACCTTCCAATGACTCTTTAAAGTCTTACCAGCGACTTTTAACTTCATCAAAAAATCCAAACGGTGAGGAGCCATAGGTGACAAGGCTGGAACGACTCCGTACAAAGCCGAGGTAATGAAGACATGATTTTCAAGATAGGCTTGTTCTGCCTCTGTCAACCTATCTCTCTTGATATGGCGGTACATGAGCCCATCAAAAAGGTTCAAGGCTGGGTAGTATTGAGCAGCTTGCCTTTTCAAAGCTTGGATATTTTGAAATTCTTCCGCCGCCTTCTCAGCTGATACCTTATAAAAACTCTCCAATTGACTAGCAGAATAGAGGGTCATGGCATCCAGCACGGCCTGACTTTCTGGTTTTAAAGGAGCGGCTTCAATACTTGGCAAATCTGTATTCATTTCTTTTGCTGTAGGGATTAAAATTTTCATATTAATAGTGTAGCATATTTTTTATCCACTACCAAGAAATTCATCTGAAAAACCTCGGTTTGACCGAGGTTTCTCTGTTTATTTGGGCCATCCTAACCAGACAGCCACGAGAACAAGGGCTATGCCAGCTAAACTTGTTAAGATAGATAGGAATTTATCTTTTTTCTCCTTGAACTGAGAAAAACCTATCTTCAAAGCGAGCAGTCCGAGTAGCATTGAAGCAAGCATCACATAAAAACCCATTTGTTTGTCCTCCATTAGTATTAATTCATCTTATTATAACATATATTTCTTAAATAAACCTTTTTTACTGCACTTTAAAGGTCTTGAGATAATTGTCTTTTCCTACTTGACCTTCGAAGGTTTTACCATTTTCAAGGTAAGGAAGGTCATCTGATACTGAGGCCTTAACCTTGTATATCTTGCCATCAACTTTAAAGAAGTAGACGGTGTCGCCCTTGATAACAGCTGATTTGAGGTCTGCCACTACACCCTTAATGCTTTCTGTTGTTGCATTGTCAATTTCAAGGTCGTTTTTATTGGCGTACTTGCTGAGAAGTTCTTCTACTGTCGTAGCTACGATGACATTCTGGTACTCGACTGCGTCTACCAAAGCATACTCTTTGACCAAGCCAGCATTGTCCTTCAAGCCCATGATGTAGAGAGGCTTGTCATTAAGGTTGATGAGGATTGGGAAGGTTGCCTTGTAGGATTTCTCCTGAACAGCACCTTCGGCTGATTCACGGGCTGATTCTTCGGTCGCAGAAGCCAAGCTGTACTTAGTGATTTCTCCTGTTCGCATATTTTCTAAGATGAAACCAAGATTACTTTCATCTGCATTGGCCGATGTCACACCTGTGTAGAGGTAGATGTCATTGCCGATAGACAAGTAATTATAGCCCTTGGTAGTCTGGGTCACGTTTTTCTTGGAAATCATGGCATTCCAGAAACCGTCCTTGTACTTGCCGTTGTAGTTGATTTGCTCAATAGTTTCCTCAGCTGGATAGACCCTGTCCACCCATTCTGGAACATCTGCCAAGCTGTATTCCTTGGTTTCTCCATTTGTAGCATCGAGGATAATGACTGAAACAGGACGAGGAACCGCAAGCCCAAATTGCTTTTGGTAAACCGTTGCTACATAGAAAGGATTGCCCTCATCGTCCACCTCAAAAGATGGAGTCTTGAAGATTTTAGTTGGGTACTTCAAGCGTAGGTGACGTTTGACGTCACGGTTAAAATACTCCGAGTCCGAATACTTGATTGGTGTCTTCAAGTCCACCAAGTTGGCATTTCCAGTTACCATATCCACCTTGATATACTCACCGATTCCCTTGGCTTGATTGTTAAACCATTTGATAGGGTCTGCATATTCTAGTGGCGTAACTCGATAAGGTTTCCCATCAATTGTCAATTGGGTATAGGTATCTGCCGCTACGTACTGCGACACCTTATCCGTTAGGGAACCCAAGTAGCGGTCCCCAATTTTTTCAGCAGTACTTCTATCTAAAATAGGAACCTTACTGGTATCACTCTTAGGAAATTCAGTAAAGTCTTTTTCCGTAACCGTAACTACATTGGCATAATTTTTAGCCTGAAAAATGCTAGAAGTCACCAAGGAAACCAAGGCTGCTAAGAGAAGAATCCCTCCAATAGAAGCTAAAAGAACTTTCCCTAACCGATTGATTTTGAAACCCTCAAAATTTAAAGCAGTTTCCGCCTTGCCGTGGCGCACATGAACTGTTTTGACCAGATTGATTCCCTTGCCAAAGCCAAATAAAATTGCCACAAGCAGCAAATGCCCACAGAGGAAAAAGAGAAATTCCCAGCTGGTTAAGTTAAGGGGAGGTAAAAAGATATACCAGGTCGTTGCGATAAAAATAAGTTCAAAGACTATTCGTTTCATTTGCTTTCCTCCTAAATGATTCGTCCTTCCAAGTGATCCAGTTCATGCTGGCAAATCTGAGCTGGGAAGCCTGTCAAGGTAATGGTCTGTTCCTGCCACTTGCTGTCACGATAGGCAACCCTTATAGTTTCATAACGCCTAGTAGGTCTCACACCTGTCAATGACAAACAGCCTTCCTCTGTCTCATAAGATCCTTCAGAGGACAGGAGCACTGGGTTAAACATGACCACAGGAACCAAGCCAAGATTAAAAATAATCACGCGCTTCTGTACCCCAATCATATTGGCTGCTAGACCAACACAAGTCTCACGATTGGCTAAAAGCGTATCCTGTAAATCTCTGGCAAGATACAGATCATCCTGACTTGCCGGCTGAGATACCTGAGATAAAAACAAAATATCCTTCACAATTTTCTTTTCCACTTCCTCACACTCCTCTTACTTTTTACTATATTATAGCAATTATAGCACAAAAGCCGATAACTGCAAGCCCTTTCCCTCAACTGTAACAAAAAGCCATCCGAAGATGACTTTCTATTTAAATCGCATTCTTATCAAAGCCGAGTTTACGTTGGATAAACTTAACGATTTCGACGATGATAATCATTGAGAAGCTTCCGCCCATAACGATTCCCCATTGTGATAAGTCTAGTTTGGTTACGTGGAAGATTCCTTCAAGCGGTTCTACAACGATTGTTGCCATGAGAAGGATGAAGGATACCAAGATGGACCAGTTAAATGTCTTAGACTTGAATGGGCCAACTGTCAAGATGGATTGGTATACAGACTTGACATTGTAGGCATGGAAGAGCTGAATCAAACCAAGTGTTGCAAAGGCCATAGTAAGAGCATCCGCATGAATGGCATGATTGTCACCCACATGAACTGGGTAAGCAATCGCAAGGCCATAAACACTCATGACAATAGCTGCTTGGAGCACACCTTGATAGATGATAGAACTCAAAACACCACCTGAGAAGAAGCTTGCCTTGCGTCCACGTGGTTTATGGTTCATGACACCAGGCTCAGCAGGTTCAACACCAAGAGCGATAGCTGGGAAGGTATCCGTTACCAAGTTGATCCACAAAAGATGAACTGGCTGTAAGACATCCCAACCAAACAAGGTTGATAGGAAGATAGTTAATACTTCAGCAGTATTGGCAGAAAGTAGGTACTGGATCGTCTTTTGAATGTTTGAGAAGACCTTACGTCCTTCTTCAACTGCAACAATGATAGTCGCAAAGTTATCATCTGCAAGAATCATGTCAGAAGCCCCCTTAGAAACCTCTGTACCAGTGATTCCCATACCGATACCGATATCGGCTGTTTTCAGAGCTGGCGCATCATTGACACCGTCACCTGTCATGGCAACGACTTTACCTTGTTTTTGCCAGGCCTTGACGATACGAACCTTGTGTTCTGGAGACACACGGGCATAAACAGAGTATTGACCAACTACTTTTTCAAA
>NZ_DXLC01000099.1:0-6622 GCF_019414905.1 Streptococcus sp.
GAGTATATGTACGATTATCTTGTTGTTGGTGCTGGTCTTTTTGGTGCAGTTTTTGCCCATGAATCAGCCTTAAAAGGAAAAAAAGTAAAAGTCATTGAAAAACGAAATCATATCGCGGGTAATATCTATACTCGTGAAGAGGAAGGAATTCAAGTTCATCAATATGGTGCTCATATATTCCATACTTCGGATAAGGAAATCTGGGATTATGTAAATCAGTTTGCAGAGTTTAACCGTTACACAAACTCCCCAGTTGCAAATTATAAGGGAGAGATTTATAACCTTCCTTTCAATATGAATACTTTCAATAAACTTTGGGGAGTTGTAACGCCAGCAGAAGCACAAGCTAAGATTGATGAGCAACGTGCGGTTTTAAATGGTAAAACTCCTGAAAATTTGGAAGAACAGGCGATATCTCTTGTAGGTACAGACATCTACGAAAAATTAATCAAGGACTATACAGAGAAACAGTGGGGCAAGCCAACTACGGAACTTCCAGCCTTTATCATTCGCCGTTTGCCAGTACGCCTGACCTATGATAACAACTATTTTAACGATACCTATCAAGGAATTCCAATTGGTGGTTATACTCAGATAGTTGAAAAAATGTTGGATCATGAAAACATTGATGTAGAAACAAATGTTGATTTCTTTGCGAATAAAGAGCAATATATGAAGGACTTCCCTAAGATTGTCTTTACCGGTATGATTGATGAATTCTTCGATTATAAGTTGGGTGAACTAGAGTATCGTAGTCTTCGTTTTGAAAATGAGACCCTGGATATGGAAAATTACCAAGGAAATGCAGTTGTGAACTATACGGATGCTGATACCCCATATACTCGCATTATTGAACACAAACATTTTGAGTTTGGGAGTCAAGCAAAGACTATCATTACTAAAGAACATTCCAAAACATGGGAAAAAGGTGATGAGCCTTATTATCCAGTTAATAATGATCGTAATAATCATTTGTATAAATCGTATAAAAAATTGGCCGATGAGCAAGGGAATGTTATCTTTGGTGGTCGTTTAGGACACTATCGTTATTACGATATGCACCAAGTAATTGGAGCAGCTTTACAGTGTGTAAGAAATGAGTTAGATTAAATAAGTAAAATTGATCACCAGTTCTCATTTATAAAAGTATTAAAAATTCCTTGACTATGTGATGTAGTTGAGGGATTTTTGATAATATTCATATTTTTGCAAAGTTTTTGTTTAAAAAATAATTTTCTAAAATTCAGAAAATTATATTGACAGGACTTTAAAAAGGGTCTATAATGGATAGAAAAACAAAGGAGAAGACTATGAAAACAAGAAAAGTATTGGCTCTTGCGGGAGTCACTTTATTAGCAGCTGGTGTCTTAGCGGCTTGTTCTGGTGGTTCAGCTACTAAAGGTGAGCAGACCTTTGCATTTACCTACGAGACAGATCCAGATAATCTTAACTATTTAACAACCAGTAAGGCAGCTACTTCAAACATTACTAGTAATGTCATTGATGGATTACTTGAAAATGACCGCTATGGGAATCTTATTCCCTCTATGGCAGAAGACTGGTCAGTTTCTAAGGATGGCTTGACTTATACTTATAAGATTCGTCAGGATGCCAAGTGGTATACTGCAGAAGGTGAAGAGTATGCTCCTGTTAAGGCACAGGACTTTGTGACAGGTCTTAAATATGCAACAGATAAGAAATCACAAGCCCTTTACTTGGTACAAGATTCAATCAAAGGTCTAGATGCCTATGCAAAAGGTGAGACCACAGACTTTGCTCAAGTCGGGATTAAAGCCCTTGACGATCAAACAGTCCAATACACCTTGAACAAACCTGAAACTTTTTGGAATTCTAAAACAACTATGGGTGTACTTGCGCCAGTCAATGAAGAGTTTTTGAACTCAAAAGGGGATGATTTTGCCAAAGCTACGGATCCAAGCAGTATCTTGTATAATGGTCCTTATTTGTTAAAATCTCTTGTGGCTAAATCTTCCGTTGAATTTGCGAAAAATCCTAACTACTGGGATAAGGACAATGTTCATGTTGACAAGATTAAATTGTCATTCTGGGATGGTCAAGATACCAGCAAACCAGCAGAAAACTTTAAGGATGGAAGCTTTACAGCAGCTCGTCTCTATCCAACAAGTGCAAGTTTCGCAGAGCTTGAGAAGAGTATGAAAGACAATATTGTCTATACTCAACAAGACTCGACTACGTATCTAGTAGGAACAAATATTGATCGTCAGTCCTATAAATATACTTCTAAGACTAGCGACGAACAAAAGACATCTACTAAAAAGGCTCTCTTAAACAAGGATTTCCGTCAGGCTATTGCCTTTGGTTTTGATCGTACAGCATATGCTTCACAAGTGAACGGTGCCAGTGGTGCAAGCAAAATCTTGCGTAATCTCTTTGTGCCACCAACATTTGTTCAAGCAGATGGGAAAAACTTTGGCGATATGGTCAAAGAAAAATTAGTAACCTATGGGGAAGAATGGAAGGATGTTAATCTGGCTGATGCACAAGATGGTCTCTACAATCCAGAAAAAGCCAAGGCCGAATTTGCCAAGGCTAAGTCAGCTTTACAGGCAGAAGGCGTGACCTTCCCAATTCATTTGGATATGCCAGTTGACCAGACAGCAACTACAAAAGTTCAACGTGTTCAATCTTTCAAACAATCGGTTGAAGAAACCTTGGGTACAGATAATGTCGTAATTGATATTCAACAACTACAAAAAGATGAAGTCTTGAATATTACCTACTTTGCTGAAACAGCAGCTGGGGAAGATTGGGATATTTCAGATAATGTTGGTTGGTCTCCAGACTTTGCGGATCCATCAACTTATCTCGATATTATCAAACCATCAGTTGGTGAAAACACTAAAACCTACCTTGGCTTCGATTCTGGTACAGATAATGCTGCAGCTAAAACTGTAGGTCTAAACGACTATGAGAAATTAGTAACTGAAGCTGGAAATGAGACAACAGATGTAGTAAAACGATATGATAAATATGCTACAGCCCAAGCTTGGTTGACAGATAGTGCCTTGATTATCCCAACAACAACACTTACTGGTCGCCCAATTTTGTCTAAGATGGTACCATTTACGATGCCGTTTGCCTTCTCTGGTAACAAGGGGACAAGTGATCCACTCCTATACAAATACTTGGAACTTCAAGATAAGGCAGTCACTGTAGATGAATACCAAAAAGCCCAAGATAAATGGATGAAAGAAAAAGAAGAATCCAATAAAAAAGCGCAAGAAGACCTTGCAAAACATGTAAAATAAAGGTAAAGGAGTTGGTTTGTAGCCGACTCCTTTTATATTCTTCGAAAATCTCTTCAAACCACGTCAGTTCTATCTGATGACTTCAAATCCGTGCTTAGAGTTGCTTGTGGCTAACTTTCCTAGTTCGCTCTTTGATTTTTATTGAGTATTAGCTATCTTGTAGTAAAAAAAATCCTGAGAATTTCTAACTCTCAGGATTTTTTGTGTTTACTGTTGTGGTTGTTGAAATTGAGGGGCCTGTGGTTGTTGTTGGATTTGTTGGCCAGACTGTCCCTGATTTGGATTCGTTGGAGCAGGATTATTTGATTGTTGACCAGGAGTAGGTGTTACTTGTGTACTTGTATTTTCATTTGTGGTAGAGGGATTCTCTACTTCTGATTGTGTTTGTTGTGTATCAGGAGTACTCCATGTATTTCTTGCTCCGTTTAGGAATACGAACTGCCCGTTTCTATATAGTCCCTCAGGCATTGTCCAATCTCCAGGATGGTTATTTTGAGCAAGGTAGCTCATCATGCTACGATAGACTCTAGCAGCAACTGTGAGGCCATCACCTACAATAGGAGTGAGACGGTTGGTATAACCTGTCCAAACGGCCATAGAATACTTACGAGTATAACCAACAAACATTTCATCTGGAGCTACATAGCCAGTGTTCTTGATGTGTTTTTCAATTTCATCATCTGTGTAGTTAGAAGTACCTGTTTTACCTGCTTGAGGAATTCCAGGCAGATAGGCGTTGTAACCTATTCCAGATGTCAAGACTGTTTTCATCATTTCTGTCATCATGTAGGCAGTAGACTCTTTCATAGCTCTTGTACCAGCGTCAGAAAATTCTTTTTCACTACCATCACTAAAGACGATTTTATTGATGTACATTGGTTTGTGGTAGATACCGCCATTAGCGAATGCAGCGTAAGCCGCAGCCATTTTCTCACTGCTTGCACCGTACTGTTTACCAGATTCAGTTGTATTACTTGAAATAGCATTTGAATAGTGCATTACAGGATAGTCGATGCCTAAACCATTTAGGAAGTTTTTAGCTCTATCTAAACCAACCTTGTTTAGTGTTTCAACAGCAGGTACGTTACGAGATTGTTGAAGGGCATATTGCAGAGTAATGTTACCAAAATATGCTCTATCCCAGTTGTAGAGAGGGGTACTTGTTCCAGGATAGTTATAAGGAATATCGTGGACAGTAGCTGCAGTTGAATCATATACACCGTATTCTAAGGCTGGGGCATAATCAGTGATTGGCTTCATGGTTGATCCCCAGTCACGGTTGGTTTCCACAGCTTGGTTAGTACCGAATGAAACATTGCTTGCTTGGTGACGAGCTCCAAGTTGGGCGATGACTTTACCATTGGAAGTATCTACGATAGTTGAGGCTACTTGAAGGTCATCATCTGGATAAGAGACATATTCATCTGTATTGTAAATATCCCAAAGTCTTTGTTGAATGTCCTTGTCTACATTGGTGTAGACTTCCATTCCAGTAGTAAGAAGATTATATCCCGTTTCGTGCTCTACTTGTTCAATAACCTCTTTTAGATAGTTATCCATATACGCTGGATAAGTAGCAGCTGACTTAAGACTTTGTAAACCATCAGTGATAGGTGTGTTGATAGCTTTTTCATATTGTTCAGCACTAATGTAATCTTGTCCTCTCATTTCTGAAAGAACCAAATTACGACGGTCCAACGCTGCATCTGGATGAGAGTAAGGATCGTATTGGTTGGGTGCCTGTGGCATACCTGCTAGCAAAGCTAATTGAGGTAGAGAGAGGTCTTTTAAGTCTTTTCCGTAGTAATTTTGGGCTGCTGTCTGCATACCATAGTTACCATTTGACATATAGACCTTATTGATGTAGTAGGTAAGGATTTCTTGTTTGGTAGCTTTTTGTTCCAATTGGATAGCTAGCCAAGCCTCTTGTGCTTTTCGGGAGATGTTTTGATCCGAAGTTGATGTTGAGAAATAGGTCAACTTAATCAACTGCTGGGTTAGGGTTGATCCCCCCTGTAAAGAATTACTTTGTAAGTTACGTAAGAATGCCCCCATAATCCGAATCGTATCGATCCCTCTGTGGTCAAAGAAGCGATGGTCCTCGATAGACACGATGGCTTTGACTAAATCAGTAGGAATTTCGCTGGCCTGAGCGTTTACTCGGCGTTCAGAGCCCAGATCGGCAATGAGTTCGTTATTATTGTCATAAATCTTGCTAGAAGTTGTTGCAACTAATTTACTATCTGATAGGGCTGGAGCTTTACTCACAAAATAGAGGAAAACACCCCCGCCCAATAGAAATAATGCGATAAAGAGAGTTAGGAAAAAGATTCCAATATACTTTAATATTCGCATAAGAATGTATTTATTCATCTTGTTTACCACCTAGTAAATGTTCTTTGATAACATCGAGATAGGGAATTTGTGGGAATACCCCTAGTTTTATCTGGTAACCGTATTCTCGTATGTATCCAAGTGGCATTGATTTTTGTCCCTTATCTTGATGATAGAAGCGAATCAAATCGAATGCCGGCAATAAGTAGGTTTCTTGCTGGGAAGAAAAGTGAAGAAGGACAAAGCAGATTCCTTGTTGGGCAAGGACTTGTTCCATATGCTGAATCTGATGTGGATGGAAATTTTTCATCGGAATCGCACGTTTTTGTTTTGTTTCCTTGGCTTCAAAGTCGATGTAATATCCTTTATAAACGCCAGAATAGTCTGTCGTTGAAGCTTGTCGAAAATAGGCTTCAACAATCTTGGCACGACTCCGTTGTGGATAGTCCACTCGTACGATTTGAATAGGGGTTGGTTTCTTATGTATAACAGCTAAGCCCTGAGACAAATAGTAGTCGTTGGTAGCATTGATCATCTTTTCAAAAGACATTCCTCGATTTGCGAAATTTTTGGGTTGAGAAAGAGATGTTTGTCTTTTTTGTGATGAAATTTTATGAGGATAGTTGACCATAATTCTCCTTATTGGTACAATAACATCACTCTATTATACCATAAAAATAGAAAGAAAGGTGTAAAAATGACTACAGCTTTAATTATGGGATATTCTAATTTTGACTTGGGTGTCTTTAACGAAAAAGATATCAGGTTAAAAATTATAAAGAAAGCGATTAGAAGAGATTTAGAAAACTTAGCAGAAGAGGGGCTTAAATGGCTGGTCTTTACTGGGAGCTTGGGATTTGAATCCTGGGTTCTTGATGTCGCAAATGAAATGAAAGACGAGTATGATTTCAGCCTAGCGACTATTTTTGATTTTGAAACGCACGGGGGAAATTGGAATGAAGACAATCAGATGAAACTTAGCCAATTCAAGCAGGTAG